>JAJYJR010000329.1 GCA_021789355.1 Chloroflexota bacterium
TCATGCTGGGCGAGGCCCGGGCCTCGATCCTGGCCGATCCGATCGCGGGGTACCGGGCCATCATGGCCAGCGCTCCCGCGGAAGACCAGGCGATCATGGCCGACCCGACCTGGCAGGGGGCCGTCGCGCTCGGATGGCGGGAGGCGCTGGCTCCCGGGGTGGACGGCTGGGTCGACGAGGCGCTCGCCATCAACGGCGACTGGCCCGACGTCGACGTGGACGCGGTGCGCGGCAGCGTCACGTGGTGGCACAGCGACGCGGACCGCAACTGCCCCTTCAGCGCCGCGCAACGGCTCGTCGCTCGCCTGCACCACGCCCGGCTCATCGTCTGGGAGGGGACCGGGCATCTCACCGGCTACCTGCGCGAACCGCAGATCCTCGACGAGCTGCTGGAGCGGGCCGGCTCCTCCGGCGGGGCGCACTGACCCGAGGGGTTGGGCCGGGGGTGCACTCCGACTGAGCTGGTGAGCCGGCTGGGATTCGAACCCAGGACACGAGGGTCAAGAGCCCTGGCCAACGCCTCGGAGAGGGGCATTGCTGAGTTCACCTGAGTTCGCCACGTGCCGTTTGGTGGTGGCCATTTGGCTGTCAATCGGTCCCCGTGGCTGTCACATTGGCTGTCACTTTGGGCGGTCACATCAGCGTCAGGCGTCACGCCACGCCTTTCCCGCCGGTGCGCCGTCGCTTGCCCGGCGGCATGAGCGGCATGACAGGCCGAATGGCACTTGGCCGGTCTGCCACTCAGGGGCATCAAGGTCCATTAGGATGTCAGACGGCTAACGTCTGATGTGTCCGGGTCGGCGAGCGGCGCGGCGCATCCACGCAGGAGGGCAAGGGACCATGCGAACGAGTGCAGACAGGCGGCTGTCGCTGCTGGTTGCAGCCAGCACGGCCGTGCTCATCGCCACTGGATGCGGGAGCACAGCGTCATCGGCGCCGGCGGCAGCGAGCGCCGCACCCGCGGCCTCCGCCACTCCGGCAGCGTCCGCGCCAGCCGCGAGCACCGCCCCGGCGGCCTCGGCAGCGGCAGCGTCCGCGGCCCCGGCCGCGAGCGCGGCCGCCGTGACGGGACCCGTCCTCAGGGTGGCCCTCGTCGCGCCGAGCACCAAGAACGACCTGAGCTGGACGCAAACCATGGTTGAGGCCCTCCAGGGCCTGCAGCAGTCCTACAACCTGCAGATCGCCATCTCCGACAACCAGTTCGTCGTGAGCACTTCAGGCAACGTCATCCGGCAGTACGCGGCGGAGGGATACAACCTCGTCATCGCCCACGGGTCGCAGTACGGCTCGACGATTCAGCAGCTAGCGCCGCAGTTTCCGAAGGTCTCATTCGCCTGGGGCACGGCGGGCTCCACCTACAACCTGCCGAACGTGTTCGCCTATCTTGCCGCGGCCAATGAGGGCGGGTACGTCGAGGGCGCCATGGCGGCGATGCTCAGCAAGTCGCACGTGCTCGGGGCCATCGGCCCGATCGCCGCCGGCGATGACAAGCTGTTCATCGACGGGTTCGTAGCCGGGGCCAAGTCGGTCGACAAGTCCGTCACCATAAACCCTGTCTACACCGGTTCATACAGTGATGTCAGCCTCTACGCGACCGCGGCAAAGACGTTCGTCGCAGGCGGGGCAGACGTACTCGCCGGGACGACGCAAGCGTCTGCCGGAGCGATCGGTGTGGCCCGTTCTGACAAACTCCCTTGGTTCGGGAACGACTGGTCCATGGCATCCCTCGCTCCACAGACGGTCGTCGCGACCGAGGTGTACAACTGGGCGCCCGTCCTGACGCAGATTCTGACGGAGATCCGGGCGGGCACGCTCGGCGGTGCCACGTACACCATCAACCTGGGCAACGGTGGCGAAACCATCCAGTTCAACCCCGGCTACGCCCTGCCGGCGAACGTGAAGGTGAAAGCCGATTCGCTCATCAAGGGCATTACCGACGGGTCTATCAACGTCCCGCAGTGATGCGCCTTGACGAGACGGCGGCCTGACCAGTCTTGACACTGGGCGATGCCCCGGAGGGTGGCCGGCGCGCGGCGCGGTGGCCACCCTCCCCAGGTTCACCGCGCAGGCCGTCGCCGGTGTCAGGCCGGCGCAAGGGCGCAGCGCACACGGGGCCGCATGGCGCGGTTCACCGCCGACCCCAACCGCGACGCCTCTCGATGGTCGGACGCGAGCTCGCCCCGGACGGCGGCCCGACCGACGCGTGCTCGCGATGCTCCGCAGACTGCATACGAGCGTCTGAGGTCCCGTCGCACCAGCAGGACGTGGTGAGGGTGTCGGCCCGGCCGGTGGTTCCCGTGCCACGCAACCTGGCACGCCGCCCGGTATGCTCGTGCGTGACGGGACGCACGCCGGCGAGGGACGGCCGGCCAAGGGGTGAGCCACCGGACGAACGTGAGGGCGTGGGTTGGCCGAGGTCATCGAGAACCCGATCCTCAACTCGCCGTACCGTGAGCCGACGCGCCACTTCCACTTCGACGATGACGGCATCACGAGCACGATCGTCGAGGGCCGCCGCGAGTCCTCCTTCTTCATCCCCATCGCCCAACCCAAGAAGAAGGTGGCGGGCACGCAGCTCACCCTGCCGGGCGAGTCCTGGACCGCCGAGCGCCTGACCCCCAACACCTTCATCAACCAGATCCGCGAGCACGTCGGCCTCTGGCGCCGCTCGCGATACCCGGGCGTCACCGCGGTCACCCGCGAGCTGCTCGACTACTGGACCGCGCCCGACCGGACGAACCCGCTCTTCTTCTGCCAGGTCGAGGCCCTCGAGACCGCCATCTTCCTGACCGAGGTGGCGGGACGCACCCAGCCCTGGATCGAGAACCGCCTGCGCGAGGAGAACGAGGGCAAGAACCCCGGGCTCTACCGGATCGCCCACAAGATGGCCACGGGATCGGGCAAGACCGTGGTCATGGCCATGCTCATCGCCTGGCACACCCTCAACAAGCTCGCTGCCCCGCAGGACCGGCGCTTCAGCGACACGTTCCTCGTGGTGACGCCCGGCATCACGATCCGCGACCGCCTGGCAGTGCTGCTGCCCAACCTGCCCGGCAACTACTACGTCGAGCGCGACCTCGTGACGCCCGACCAGCTCGTACGCCTCCAGCAGGCGCGCATCCTCGTCACGAACTTCCACGCCCTGATGCGCCACGACACGTTCGCGGCGGCGTCGCTCACGAAGAAGGTGCTGGCGGGGCCGGACGGTGACACGGAGCAGTTCAAGGAGACCCCCGGCGAGATGGTGCGCCGCGTGTGCCGATCGTTCGGCTCGAAGCGCAACATCGTGGTCCTCAACGATGAGGCCCACCACTGCTACCAGTCGGCGGCCCAGGCGGACGGGGAGAAGCTCTCCGCCGACGAGCGCGCGGAGGCGAAGCGGGAGGCTGAGGCGGCACGCGTCTGGCTCAATGGCCTGCGCGCGGTGCGCGAGAAGCTGGGCATCCGCGAGATCCACGATCTGTCCGCCACCCCCTTCTTCCTGCGTGGCTCCGGGTACCCCGAGGGCACGCTCTTCCCCTGGGTCGTGTCGGACTGCAGCCTGATCGACGCCATCGAGTCGGGCATCGTGAAGATCCCCCGCGTGCCGGTGAGCGACGACTCGATGACGGGCGCCGGCCCGATGTTCCGCGACTTGTGGCTGCGGGTGCGCGAGGAGCTGCCCCGCAAGGGCCGCGCCACCGACGAGATCGGCGGGGATGCCCGCGTCCTCCCCAAGGAGCTGGAGGCCGCGCTCCTGTCCCTGTATGGCAACTACGAGCGGTCCTTCCACGCCTGGGAGGCGGAGCACGTCGGCACGCCGCCGGTCTTCATCGTGGTCTGCCAGAACACGAACATCTCGAAGTTGGTGTTCGACTACCTGGCGGGCTGGGAGCGCAGCCTGCCCGACGGATCGACCGTCTTGGTGCCCGGCGCCCTGCCGGTGTTCTCGAACGTCCAGGACGGCCGCTGGACCGACCGCCCGAACTCCCTCCTCATCGACTCCGCGCAACTGGAGTCGGGCGAGGCGCTCGATCCCGCCTTCAAGAAGCTCGCGGCGGCGGAGATCGAGGAGTTCAAGCGCGAGTGGGTCATCCGCCAGCCCGGTCGTTCCGTGGAGGACATCACCGACGAGGACCTCCTGCGCGAGGTGATGAACACCATCGGCAAGCAGGGCAGGCTGGGTGAGCAGGTGCGCTGCGTGGTGTCGGTCTCGATGCTCACCGAAGGCTGGGACGCCACCACGGTCACCCACATCCTCGGTGTGCGCGCCTTCGGCACGCAGCTCCTCTGCGAGCAGGTGGTGGGACGCGGCCTGCGGCGCATGAGCTATGAGCCCAACCCGGACGGCCTGTTCGACCCTGAGTACGCCGAGGTCTATGGGGTGCCGTTCTCCTTCATCCCGACCACCGGCAACAGCCAGGTGGTGAAGCAGAAGGACACCCACCGCGTGCGCGCGCTGCCCGAGCGCGAGCGGTTCGAGATCACCTTCCCGCGCGTGGTCGGCTACCGCTACGAGCTGCCCACCGAGCGCCTCGACGCCGAGTTCAGCCCGGAGTCGGTGAAGGTCCTCTCGACGCAGGAGGTCGCCCTCAACACGCGGCTCGACCCCATCCGGGGTGAGTCGATCGTGACCGACCTCGCCGACCTCCGGGCCCACCGCCTCCAGGAGGTCGCCTTCGTCCTGGCCCGCCGGGTGCTCGGGGACTACTTCCGCGACATCGACGGCGGATCGCAGCCCTGGCTCTTCCCGCAGGTGCTGGCCGTCACGCGTCGCTGGCTCGCCGAGTGCCTCGTCTGCAAGGACCACGCCTTCCCGCAGCTCCTGCTCCTCGCCGAGTACAGCCACGATGCCGCCGATCGCATCTACCGCTCGATCGTGCGCGGCACCCGGGGCGAGAAGCGCCTCCTGCCCATCCTGCGCCCCTACGACCCGCTCGGCTCGACGCGCTACGTGGACCTCACCACCACCAAGGACGTCTACGCCACCGAGCGCAGCCATCTGAACTACGTGGTGATGGACTCAGGGTGGGAAGCCAAGGTGGCCGAGGTGCTCGACTCCATGGACGAGGTCGAGGCATACGCGAAGAACCAGGGCCTCAACTTCAAGATCCCCTACACGTACGAGGGCCAGGCCCGCAACTACGTCCCCGATCTGCTCGTGCGGATCGGTCCAGGCAGGGACGGCGATGTGCCCACCACCCTCATCGTCGAGGTGACCGGCGAGCAGAAGGCGGAGAAAGCAGCCAAGGTCGCAACCGCCCAGACCCTGTGGGTGCCGGCCATCAACAACGACGGACGCTTCGGGCGCTGGTTCTTCCTGGAGGTCACCGACCCCTGGGATGCCGAGCACCTGATCCGCACGAAGGTCGAGGCGATCGCCGATGCGACGGGGTTCGAGCCGGTGCGCGGTTGATACGGGACACGCGTACCCGCCCCCCGCGTCTGGCGCATACATCGTATGCTGCTCAGCAGAGGTTGTATGCTTCGCAGCAGGGAACGCCTGTGATCCGCTGCAAGGAGGCTCCGGGAAGGTGCTCGCTCCGACCGTCGCGCGCACCAACGTCGTGCTGATGCTCCACGCGGGGACCCCGCTGCGCGCCGGGACCATCGCCTCGCTGGCGGGTCTGCCCCGCCAGGTGGCCGTGTCCGCGCTGGACACCCTGGAGCGGCGCGGGGTGGCCCGCCGGGTGCGCCGCCTGGACCACGACGAGTACGAGCCCGACCGCGACAGCCCGCACTTTCCGGCCGCCCACTTGACGGCGCTGGTCGACTTGCCCCTCGACGAGGCGCTGGCGGATGAACGGGTGGACGCAGTCTTCGCCTACGGCTCGCTCGCCACGCCCGGGGCCGCGGGTCCCGAGAGCGATCTCGATCTCCTCGTCATCGGCCGGGTGCGCGACCCACGGCAGGTCTCGGCGCGCCTCCAGGAACTGGGTGCCAGGCTGGGTCGGGCGGTCGACGCGATCTTCCTGACCCCCGAGCAAGTGCGCGAGGCGCGGGAGACCGGCGATCCGCACGTCGCCTCGGCGCTGGAGGGGCTTCGCATCCGCGGGACGTGGTCGGCATGAAGCTGACGGCGGAACAGGTGGCAGAGGTCGAGGCAGGCCTCGCCCGCGCCGACCGGCGGCTGCAGGCCGGGTTGCGGGCGGCCCACCGGACCGACGCCGAGCAGGGCGAGATGGAGAACTCGTTCGAGGGTGTCGGGAACGCGATCAACATGGTCGCCGCGGCGTACCAGCTCGCGCGAATCGGACGACGGCGTTGGATCGGCGAGGGCGAGAACGCGACGGCGCTCCGGCAGGTCCTGGCGGAGTTGCGGGCGGCTGGCATCGTCGGACTCCCGGAGGCCGAGGACCTGGTCTGGGTCAACACGCGGCGGAACACCTCCGCCCACGAGGGTGCCTGGCTGGACGTCATCGACACGGAGCAGGTGGAGACGGCCGCGGGCTACGGGCTCGCGTTCCTGGCCGGGGTGCGCGCGTGGTGGCTCCGGCAGCACAGCGAAGAGAAGCCGGAGTGAAGTGATGGCGCGTACCGTCGGCAGGCCCGCCGCCTCGACCCCGTTTGAGCGGGTGGTTGGCCGCGATGCGTAGCTCCCCGACGAGGGCAGGACGGTCCGATCAGCCCTCGGCCGCGCGCGCGTGTCGATCGGGGCGGATCCCCAACGCGCTCGTCGCCAGGTCGACGAGAAGACCGCCCTCGGTGCCCGGTTCCATCTCGCC
>JAJYJR010000330.1 GCA_021789355.1 Chloroflexota bacterium
TGGAAGAGGGTGTGGGCGCGCAGGGGCTTGTCGAGGTACATGACCCCCTCGACCGGGGCGTCGAAGCCCGCCAGCAGCTTGGCCGTGACGATGAGGAACCGGAGCGGATCGGCCGGGTCGAGGAAGCGGTCGCGCAGGGCGATCTCGGCCGGGCGGTCGCGGTCGAAGACCGACCACTCGGGCGGGTCGTCCTTGGCGCAGGTCATCACCACCTCGGCCTCCTCGCCCGGGCGCAGGCGCGCGCGGATCTCGTCGAGGTAGCGCACGCACAGCTCGCGGTCGAAGGCCACCACCTGCGCCTTCAGCCCCAGCGGTTCCACCCGGCGGCGGTAGTGCGCCACGATGTCGGCGCAGACCGTGGTGACGCGCGCGGGGGTCTTCATGTACTGGTCGACCCGCGAGGCGCGCCTGGCGAGATAGCCGCGCTCGTCCTCGTCGAGCGCCTCCGCCGCGGCCAGCTCGGCGAACGCCTCGTCGAGGGCGTCGCGGTCGACGTGGAAGTCGACGAGGCGCGTCTCGATGTGGATGGGCAGGGTGGCCCCGTCGGCGATGGAGCGCTCCACCGTGTAGTGGTTGAGCACGCCTTCGGGGTCGTCGGGATCCCCGAAGGTCTCCCAGGTGTTGCGGTCGGCCGTCGAGACGGGGGTGCCGGTGAGGCCGATGAAGCGCGCGTTGGGGAGCGCGGTCCGCATGTTGGCCCCGAGGCGGCCCTCCTGGGTGCGGTGGGCCTCGTCGACCAGCACCACGATGTTGGCGCGCTCGTTGAGGAGCCCCGCGTCGGCGAAGCGGAAGATGGTGGTGACGATCACCCCCCGCGCGTCCTCGCGCAGCAGGCGGCGCAGGTCCTCCTTGGTGTCGGCCACCTGCATCCCGGGCAGGCCCACCGAGGCGAACTCCGAGGACACCTGCTCGATGAGATCGAGCCGGTCGAGCACCACGAGGATGGTGGGCGCGTCGAGGTCGGCCGCCTGGCGCAGCTTGGCGGCGGCGAAGGCCATCACCAGGGTCTTGCCGGAGCCCTGGTGCTGCCACACCAGGCCCTGGCGGCGGCGCGGGTCGCGGCAGCGGGCCACGATCGCCTCGACCGCCTCGACCTGCGGGTAGCGGGGGACGATCTTGGCGGTGTAGCCCCCGGCGCTGGAGCTGCGACGCGAGTAGAGGGTGTAGGTGCGCAGGATGTCGAGGAGGAGCTCGGGGGCGAGCAGCAGGCTCGCCGCGTGGAGCACGCCGGCCAGCCCCGGCAGGGTCAGCGGATCGGTGGTGCGTCCCCAGGGCAGCCAGAGTTCCGGCGCCTGGCGCACCGCGCCGTAGCGGAAGTCCTTGCCCTCCGTGGCGAAGGACAGGAGGTTGGGCACGAAGAAACCGGGGGTCTTCGTCTCGTACACCCCGTGGATGTCACCGGCGGCATTGAGCCAGGAGCGCGAACGGCTGACCGGGGTCTTGGTCTCGCCCACCACGAGGGGGAACCCGTTGACCCACAGGACCAGGTCGTAGCGGCGCTCCTCGGTGCCCGGGTGGTAGGTCACCTCGGTGGAGACCACCAGGGCGTTGGCCCGCGGGCTCTCGAAGTCGACGAGGCGCACCGGGACGAAGTCGTCGGTGCCCACGAAGCGGATGGTCTGGGTGCCGCGCAGCCACTCGGTCAGGTGGCGGTTCGCCTCGACCAGGCCGTCGTCCGCCACCGCCAGGATGGCGGCCCGCAGGCGCGGGAGAACCTCGTCGACGCGCTCGGGGTGGGCCGCGATGGCCGGGTTGAGGCGGCGCAGGGCCGCCGCCACCTCCGACTCGACGAGGACGCCATCGGGCGGACGGTCGAGCGCGCTCCCGGGCACCACGTGCCAGCCGAGGTCGGGCCGGGCCAGGCGCTCGACCAGCGCCGCCTGCACCGCGGTCTCGGCGATCTCACTCATGCCGCGCCGTCGAGGAAGCGGTCGTAGGAGGCGGGGATCACGTGATCGCCGGACAGTAGATCCGCGAGTAGGGCGCCGCGCAACTGAACGAGCGCATCGTCGACTGCGTCGGCTGCCTGAGCATTGGCTGCAAGATCATCGAGGACCGCAGCGACTTCCTGCTCGCGCGCGACATCCAGGACGGGGACTCGCTCCTGTAGTACGAGTTCCTTGTTCAGGTTGGGCTGACTGCTGCCAGTTCGGCGCTGCCTCATGGCGTCCTTGCGTCCACGTAGCCAGTGGAACAGGAACCGAGGTTGGACCAGCTTGGCGTTCGGCACGAGCCCCAGCACCGCCTGGTTGGCGCACATCGGGGCGTCGGTATACCCAACGCTTCCGGCGGTCAGCCCTTGGCCGTACATCGCCACCACGACCGTGCCGCTCGGCATGATCCACGCGGAGGACTCCGCGAGACCGCGTTCGGTGATGGTCTCGCTGGTCGTCCGGATGTGATCGGCGTCCACCTCCGCGGACTTCAGCCACGGGACATGGCCGCCCCAGTAGCCGGGCTCCGATCGAGATGGCGTTGCTCCCGCTTTGGCCCGAAGGACAACCTGAGAGAGCGTGGTCCAATCCGCCGTCTCAGCCTCAATCGTCCGCAGCAATGCTCCTGCGGTCTGTTGGGACGCCACCGACACGCGGGCGCCGCATCTCGCCTCATCGATTGCATAAACGAGATCGACGATGTGGCGCTGCTCGGTGAGCGGAGGGAGGTCGATCGGAATGTTCGCCAATTGGGACGGCTTCAAGTTCACGTTCGCCGTGCCCTGCATGAGGGGAACGATGAGTTCCTCACGACGATGGTCGAGATACAGCCACAACCAGCGGGTGTCGATCAACGACTCGGGTCTTGGTTGTGCCGCCACGAGGAGGTTTGCGACGGCGAACTTGCCGTGCACGTAGTGGACTCGCTTCAGGGACGCATGTCCGTGACCGGTTGATGAGATGGTCGGGATGCAGACAGCCTCGCCCTGCAACTGGTAACTGTCGGCGGTGCGGAACGATCCTGCCGTTACAACCAATGGATACGGTCCGGGCTTCGTCTTCTCGGTGGCATAGGCGCCCTTGGTCAGCGCGCACAAGTCGCCGAGCCTGACGGTTCGCCATCCCTCACGCATAACCCGCCTCACGCAGTCGCTCGGCCAGTCGCTCCTCGGCCTCGTGCAGCACCCGCTGCGCCTTGCCCAGCTCCGCCAGCGCGGTCTCGACGTCGACCACCTCGGCCGCCGCACCTTTGATGTAGCGGCCGATGTTGAGATCCCAGCCGTTCGCCTCGATCTCCGCGTGGGGCACGAGGCGCACCCCGACGCCGTCAGACCCGTCCTGCTCGGCGCCCGTCCGATAGGCGGCCAGGATCAGCTCCACGTCCTTGGGTCGCATGCGGTTCTGGTTGCGGCCCTTCTCGAAGCGCTGCGAGCCATCCACGAAGAGGAGGTGCCCGCGCCGCTCGGGCGCCTTCGTGGCCCGGAAGATCAGCAGGCAGGCCGGGATGGAGGTCGAGTAGAAGAGGTTGGGCGGCAGGCCGATCACGGCCTCCAGTTGGTCGGAGCGGACGAGACACTGGCGGATCTGTGCCTCGGCGCCGCCCCGGAAGAGCACCCCGTGCGGCATCACCACGCCGACACGACCGGTGACTGGACGCATGGAGGCCACCATGTGCTGCACCCAGGCGTAATCGCCGAACGACGCCGGCGGCAGCCCACAGGCGGCCCGGCCCCAGGGATCGTGGGCCCACACGTCGGCGCCCCAGTTCTTCAGGGAGAACGGGGGATTGGTGATCACCACGTCGAAGCGGTCGAGATGCCCCGCGGCATCGAGGAACTTCGGATCGCGCAACGTGTCGCCCCGTCGGACCCGGGCATCCTCGATGTCGTGGAGGAAGAGGTTCATGCGCGCGATGGCCGAGGTGGTGAGCTGCACCTCCTGGCCGAAGAAGCGCATCTGGGCCACCGAGCCCCCGGCCTCGATCACCTCGGCGGCCGCCTCGATGAGCATGCCGCCCGAGCCCACCGCGGGGTCGTACACCGTGTCGGTCGGCCCCGGGTCGAGGATCTTCGTGAGCAGGCGCACCACCGAGCGCGGGGTGAAGAACTCCCCGGCCTTCTTGCCCGATGCGTCGGCGAACTGGCGCAGCAGGTACTCGTAGGCGGCGCCCAGCACGTCGTGGCCGACGCGCGAGGGGTGCAGGTCGAGGGTGGCGAAGGCGCCGATCAGGTTGAGCAGGGCGTGCTCGGGGAGCTTCTCCTTGTTGCCCCACTGCACGTCGCCGAAGATCAGGGCGAGGGTGTCGGGGTTGGCCTGCTCGATGCGCTGGAGCATGGTCTGGAGCGCCACGCCGACGTTGTCGGTGGCCCGGCGCAGGTCCCGCCAGTGGCACCCGTCGGGGATCTGGAAGCGGTAGTTCTCGGGGAGCGCCGCGAGGGTCTCGTCGCCGCCGTAGTCGGCCAGGGCCCGCTCGTGCTCGCTGTCCCAGGTGTCGCTGATCCGCTTGAAGAAGAGCAGCGGGAAGATGTAGGCCTTGAAGTCGGCCGGATCGACCGGGCCGCGCAGCGAGTTGGCGGCCGCCCAGAGACGGGACTCCAGGTCCTGCTGGGTGAGGCCGAGGCTGTCCTGGGTCATGCGGGATCCGGGGCGACCACGCCCAGCGCGGTGATCGCTGCCCTACCGCGCATGACGCTGTCGCAGCACGTCGATGACCGCCAGCGCTCCGTCCGCATCTCGAAAGCGCCAGAAGGTCCAGCCGTTCGTGGGCGGGAAGTCGCGTCCCGACAGCTTGCCGACGATGGACTTGCGCGCCATGGCTCCGGCCATCGACAGGGAGTCGTATGCCGTCCCGTTCCATGTCACGGTCCCATCCGCCTCGACCCGCGCCGTGAGGTGGTGACCCTTGTAGGCGGTCTCCACGTCGAGCGGCGGCCGGATGGCGCCTGATGCGATCAGGTCTCGCAGGGTCACGTGGCGCCAGGGGGTCTTCTCGCCACCACCGCCCTGGTCGGCGGCCGCCTCGTCCGCGGCGGGGTGAGCAGGACCAACAACCGGTGCGGCTGCCGCAGCGCCGCCGGCTCGTGGGTTCACCAGCGCCGGGTAATCGAGCGTCAGGCGGGCACGGGCGAGACTGGCGCGCACATCGGCCGCAGACAGGGCCGGAACGCGCTTGCGGAGCAGGCGCACGAAGTCGGTGGGGGCATCGGAGACGAAGAGGCCCTCGACCGCAGCGCGCACCTGCCGATCCACGAAGTCAGCCCGCCAGAGGACCTCGATCTGGTTGTCCTGGAGCTGGCTCTTGGAGAGCAGCGCGAGCGTGTCGGCGGAGCCCGGCTCGTCCGAGGCGATCACCACGCGGCGGAAGAGCTTCTCCTCGATGGGCACCGCGGCGTGCGCGTTGTAGATGCGCCACTCGTTGCCGTCGGTGACGGCCACCCACTCCACGCCCGCCACGCCGGCGTAGCCGATGAACTGGTTGGCCCACTTGTGGTCGGCGAGGTTCTCGCCGAGCGCCTTGGCCTCCACGAAGAGCCGCGGAGTGCGCAGCAGGAAGAGCGCGTAGTCGACCGGGTTGTCGCCCGCCTTGCGGCGGTACTCGTGACGCACCTCGTCGAGGTCCTCGACGTCCCAGCCGAGCGCCCGCAGGACCGGCTCGATCAGGACGGTCTTGGTGTTCTCCTCGCCGATCCCCTGACCGCGGTACCGCGCGATCCGGTCACGCACGCTGGCAAGGACGCCGGCCAGGTCATTCATCGGCGTGTGCCTCCCTGGACGCGCTGGCGGGGGTGCTCCTGCGTGCGCTGGCGCGTCGGCTCGCGGTACGGCGAGTTGAGAAGCGGGTTCTCGATGACCTCGGCCAACCCACGCCCTCGCGGTCGGACGCGCACCCCTCCGACGGCCTGTCCCTCACCGGCGGGCGTCTCGTCAATCGCGAGCATACCGCGTGCGGGGTGTCAGGTTGGGTGGCAATCAGGTGCGCTGGTGGACCTGCGCGCTCCTCGGGTCCTCCGTCGGCGGCTCGATCAGCAGCTCCAGCGCCCGACCCGGGTCGTTCGACAGGTGCTTCTTCCCGCTGCACCCTGGTGTCACGCAGCGCAGCCACCAGCCGTACCGGGACCGATCGAGTCTCATCGGCTTTCCGCATTCGCGGCACGGCTCGGCCCGGCGCACCTTCTCGACGCGCGCGTAGAGGTCGACCTTGTCGACGAGCGCGACCCCTGACGCCTTCGCCTCCGCACGAGCCTGATCGGTGTAGTCCGACAGCGTGACGAAGATCCCCTGGGTGGGCGTCAGCTTCTCGCGTGACAGGGCGCCCGTGAACGCGCGCACGTCGTTGACCCCGACGAGCTGCGCCGTCCAGCGCTTGCACTGGACGAGACGGCGCTGGCCGTCCCTCGTGAGGCGCAGGTCGACGCCGCCATCCGGCGCGTCCTGGCGCCCGGTCTCCTCGACATCCCAGCCTTCACGGCGGAACACCTCGCCCACGAGGTACTCAAACTCCGCCGCGTCGAGCAGGCGCAGGTCCGTCGTCCACTCGACGAGGTGGCGCCGCTGCTGCGCCTGGATCTGGACCGCCATCCAGCCGAGCGCGACGAGCGCGGCCAGCATCGTGAAGATCACGTTGATCGCGATGAACCAGGCGATCGTGGGGTGCAACGCGTACGGCAGGATGACGCCACCCCCGATCCACAGCACCATCGCGATGACGGCGACGCCACGCGGTCCAAAGCGCGTGGGGATCGCGATCAT
>JAJYJR010000331.1 GCA_021789355.1 Chloroflexota bacterium
CAGCTCGGGCGGATACCGGCGCTGGAACGGGCTGCTGCTCTGTTCTGCCATGACTCCATGATCCTCCAAGCGTTGGAGTCTCCATCGAAGTCAGGGCGGTTCACTCTGCCTGCGCGGCGGCAAGAAACGTCGCGGAGTACTTGCCTTTGCCCTGCCCGTACCTCGCCATCGCCTTCTGGTAGAGCGTCAGGTGTAGCTTCTGCACCGGGGTCAGTGCGGCAAGGCAGGCCCGCCACGCGAGATGCTCACCGATCGATGCGGTCAGGCCTCGAATCTCATCGTTCAGTGCGGCAACGCGGGCGATGCCACCGTCTGACGACACATCCAGCATCTCAATGAGCCAGTCTTCGGCCTTGGCCCAGCGGAAGGCCGCCTCGTACCGGGCGAGTCGTTCGCCCCACGGTCCATCGTCGGCGAGTTGGGCGAGCGTGGGCTCGGATGCCTGCGTCGCAAGGCGGGCGAGCAAGTCGTCCCGCCGCTGGATCTGCCAAGCCACCAGTCGGCGTTGCGCGACCGCCGCGCTCGCAGCCGCGAACGCGTTGGGGTCTCGCTCGTCGATCGCCGCCAACACTGCGGGAACCAGGTCTCCGGGATCGGCGATGATCGTCGCCTCGACCCGGGCACGAAGGCCAGCGAGCTCGCGCTCCGTGTCCTCGAAGGCAGCGAGTGCGTCAACCCCAAGCGCGGTCCTCCGAAGCGTCAGCCATCCGGCACCGTCCGCCCAGGACGGCAAGGGTAGGCCGGGCATGCTGGCCATCGCCGCCACGATGTCGGTGCGACAGCGTTCAGCGGCGAGCACGCGGTCAAGCGCCGCATCGAGCTCATCGAGCTCAGCCAGCACGGTGCGCCCGCTGTCGCCTGAGATGAGACGCTCGTCCACCCACGCCGTGCGAGCGTGTTCGACGGCAAGGCGAACGTCGACCCAAGTGCGCAGCTGCGCGAGCACGGGCGCCGAGACCGGCTCCTGGCCGTTCACCCGGAGCGATCCAAGGGCCGCGCGGGCATCCCTCACGACTCCGGGCCTGAACGGCCCGATCCCCAATCCCTTGCCGGCGTGGAGGCGAGCCAGAAGGGTCTCGACGGCCGCCCGCACGGTGATGGGCTCCGCCCCGGGCGCGCCAGTCACCGCGAGCCCGTCGGCAACGGCGGCCCGTTCCCGGAGCGACGCGATCCATTCCTCGGTGCGCGCCTTCCGTTCGCGCCACCTGGCAGCTGACCCCGAGAGGGCGCCTCCGAAGGCGGCGATCTCCCAGGCTTCGCCGACTGCGGCGGCAGCTCGGGCGCTCTCCAGCCGGTCGATCGCATGGACCAGCGCCAATCGGTCTGCGTGGGAGGCCGCGGCCAGGATCTCCGCGTATGGCAGCTGGCTGCTTTCGGCAGCGCTGGCCGCAGCGGATCCGAGTTCGGCCCGACGCCGACACAGCTCCGCAAACTCCTCGCTCGACGGCAGGTCCGGTATCGGGACACGCGCACTGGCCTCCACGTCGGAGGGGATGGATCGGGCGAGTCCGGCGAGCTCCGCCCCCTCCGCATCCGTGAGGACCGGCGCATCGCCGAGCATGTCCGATGCCCACCCGAACGCCTCGCGCTCATCGGCAATCTGCGCAGCGAACTCAGAGAGCGTGCCCCGGTAATCGCCGATACCGGGCTCGTGCACCTTCGCGTCGCCCTCGCGGACTGCGCGGATCGCCGCCAGATGGCGTCGGCGCTCCTCATGGGCTCGCTCCCTGAGCTGCCTGTAACGCGCCGTCCGCTGGTCGATCTTCGGTGTTTGCCATTCCGGATCGTTCGAGCGGTTGACGATCGTGCTCACCGACCGTTGGAGCTCGCGCATCCCGGCTCGGCCGTCGCCGACGAGACTGACCGACAGCGCGCGGATCTCGTCGGGCAGCTTGTCGAGCAGGACTTCAAGCGCGCGACTGGTATGGCTCGTGACCAGGACCCGCTGGCCGTTCGCGAGGAGGTGCGAGACCAGATTGGCGATGGTATGGGACTTGCCCGTCCCTGGAGGCCCCACGACGACGACTCCATCGGACCGAGCCAGGCGGTGCAGCACCTCGCGCTGCTCCGCATTGAAGGGCTTCGGGAAGTACAGCTCGTCATCCTCTGCGATGAATGGCCCACGGAGGGCATGCGCCTCCTCAGCTGGGCCGTCGTCGGGCTCCGCGACGAGACCAGCGACAAGACTGGGGACGAGACTGCCACCCTCGAGCTGGCCGTCCACCTTCTGGTAAAAGGCCAGCAGCGACCGCGTTGTGCGTTTGCGGACGATCAGTGCCGGCGCAAGGGCAACGAGCACGCCCTCCTTCGGCATCGGTGGGGCGTCGAGACGCGCATCGAAGACGGCGTCCGGTCGCATCGCCTGCGTCCACATCGTCACCGCGCCCGCCAGCACGGTCCCGCTCCAGACGTCCGAGCCGGCGGGCTCGAGGATCGCGTAGACGCTGTCGCGGATCTGCTTGGGTGGAATGAGCTCGGGGTCCAGCATCTCGTCTTCGAGCTGGATCCCGATGCCGTCTGCAGCTGGCCGGACAGTGATCCGGCCGGTCTGCGCCTCGTAGAGGACCTCCGTCCTCAGGGTGATGAGGTGCCGACGCACGCGGGCATGCTCGTCAGGGACGAGCATCAGCCCGGCACCGACCACCACCTCATACCGCTCGCCGAGTTGACCGGCCTGCTGCCGGATCCGGAAAAGATGCTCGTAGAGCCCCAGCAGCGGCAGTCGCGGCCCGTACTTGGCGCTCCACGCACGCCACGCATCGAGGTAGTCGTCATACGCCGCCACCACACTATCGGCGAGTTCCTCGCCGTCCTCAGGTTCGCGCAGCTCGGGCTCGGAGGTTGGCTCGCGATCGTCGAGGAGCCAGCCCCAGAGCCCGATCGGCGGCTGCGGCCGCGGCGGGATGTGCGGGCGCTCCACCGCGATCCAATCCGTGTCGTCAGAGTGGCCATTGTGCGTGACGCAATGGCAGCCGGGCACCTCGGGGACGTCCGCGAACCAGACGATGTCCTCGTATTGGTCGAGGTCCCGGACTGTCGCAGTCTTCATCTGCGTCAGCCGTTGGAGGAACTCGACGAGGTTTCTCGCCCGGCGACTCAGGTCGGCTTGGTCTACATTCGTCAACGCCAACCCTCCGGTCCGCTTGCCAGCACCTCCCCGTCCTCCCTCGACAGTGCTCGAGCACCCGGGGCAACGGCTGCCGCCCTCATCCGGTGGCGATCGTGCACGGGCAGGGCGAAGTCGCCGTGGATGGATCGCGCCGTCCGACTGCGGAGGGACTCGACGAGGGATTGGGCTGCGAACTCGTGGTGTCCGGCCCTCCCCGACGTCGTCTCTCGGTGCGCGCGTTCAGGTGGTCGGGTGGGCATGGTCTTTCCCCGGCTCCCTCAGCCCCCCGACAAGGTGCGGTCCACCCACATCCCCCCGGATCCCAGGCGGGGCCAGATCGATCCGCAGGGCATCAAGGTACGGCTCGAGCCCTGTGCTCGGCGTGCGGTCACGCAGGTATGCGAGGAGATCTTCCTGGCGCGGCTGACCGAACACCAGGCGATAGGCTGCCAGCGACTTCTTCAACTGGTCGAGCTGCTCGATCTCCCGGCTCAGCGGCAGTGTTGGCACGTACCGCTCGATGTGGTGCTTCCCCTCGTACACCCAGTACGGCACGAGGTCCTGGCGGCCCCGCGCCTGCGGGGAGCGCCGGGCGGCGGCGAACATCGCGGACCACGGATCGACGCGTCCGGCGAACGCCTCGCGTCGATGGGCCGCGGCGACGTTGCGCCGCACGGCGTGGCCCTTGTAGCGGTGGACGCGACCCTCGCGCTGCTCGAAATCGACCGGATTCGCCGGCAGGTTCCAGTGCACGACGGCATGGCAGTACTGGTGGAAGTCGAGCCCTTCCTGGCCGATCGACGTCGTGACGAGCACGAACGGCCAGAACGGCGAGTTGAACGCGCGCAGCACCTGACCGGAGCGCTGGATGGCGGCCTCCTCGTCGGTCGTGTCAACGCCGTAGCGCAGCGCGAACCGTGCGCGCATGCGCTGGGACGCTGCCACACCGTCGCCGCCGATCGCGTCGAATCCGTACAGCGGGGCACGGATCGACAGCGCGGCGTACGCAGCGTCGGCGACCGCGGCGGCCCGTGATGGTGCCGGTGCCTGGAGGAGGCCCAGCCAGTCCGGCACCACATGCCCGTATTCGTCGAGCGTCGCCTGCAGGTTGCCATCGAAGCAGTAGCCGAGCACACGCCGCCAGTAGCCCCGTCCCGATCCGCTGCGCCCCCGCACCAGCGCCATGACCTCGGGGACCCCGAACAGGCTGCGCAGGCCCCAGGCAATCCGGCACGCCCCTGCGCGAACGGCGGGGTCTGTGAGGTCACGTTGGTAGGACGGGCCGCGCGCAAGCATCCGCAGCGCCGTATTGGCCGGTGAGGCGATCCCGATCAGGGCCAGCGTCGCGGTGAGGTCATCGGGCGGACGCCCGAGCTGCAGCCGGCCGTCGAGCACGCCGCGCACCTCGTCGAGGTGGGCGACGAAGCCGTCGAGATCAGCACCGTCCGGGCCGTCGCCGGCGGAGGTCCAGGCCGCCGCGATGTCGCGGGCGGGCCTCGTGAGGAACGCCTCGAGCGACGCCGGATCCAAGCGCTGCTCGAGCAGCATGGGCGCCGCCCAGTACCAGTCCTCGTCGACCGGGCCGTCCTTCGGCGCGCGCCGGATCAGCGGGCGCAGCGCCCTCGCGACCCGCTCGGTTGCCTTGGCGAGGATCGCGTCGCCCGACACGACGCCGCGGCCCTTCTCGCCTGCCGCGAGCTCGAGCGGGTCGGTCAGGCGAGCCAGGGCGGGGCTCGGCAGCACCAGCGCGAGGACGCTCATGGCACCGGGCGTGCCGTCCTTCGTGCGGAACTGAAGCAGCGAGCGCAACCGCCGGCGCGCCTCCGGGGTGTTGGCGGCGGCAGGATCGCGCGCCTGCATCATCCGACGCTCGGCCTCGTACGAGAGGGTCGATGCGACGGCCTGCGGCACCACGGTCCAGGCCGAGAAGACGAGTCGTTTCGTGAAGGACGCCGCGCCCTTGCTCGCATAGGGGCCTCGCGGCCGGTAGTACGGCAGCGACGGCGGGATCCAGAGCAGGCGCCAGGCCTCGCTCTCGAGCACGTCGCCCGCGAGCGCACGCAGGCGCGCGTTGCCCGGGTCGAGCCGTCGGTACGCGCGGATCGCGGCCGGATCGAGCAATCCCGCGCCCTCGGCGAGGGCGCCGACAGCGTCCGGCGGCAAGGTCCCGGCCGACGAGGCCGCGCGCAGACGGCGCTTGACGTCGTAGCCGTCCATGAACGAGAGCGGATAGGGCGCCGACTTCCAGTACTCGACCGCGTCGTCCGCACCGAGCGCGCGGCTCACCCGGTCGAGCGCAACGAACGCGCGCAGGTCGTCGGGCTCAACCGGCGCGGGTGGCACATCAGGCTCGACGAGCATCCCCGAGCGGTGCGGGGTCGCCGCCAGTCGCTCCGTTCGCACCATGACGCGCCGCAGGCGCCGTTCCACGGCCATCCGTCGCCGCCGCACAATCTCTGGCCCGAGCACCGGCAGTTCGAGCACGGCCGTGTGGTAGGCGCGCAGCTCGCCGCGCAGCCGAGCGGCATCGTCGCCCAGGAGGAACTCGCTCGTTCGGACGAAGTCGGCGTAGTGGTCGTCGTCGCCCGCCTCGGCCGCGAGCGTGTACATCTTGTACGGCGTGGCCGAGAGCAGCAGCGTGCGGGCGTGGCCGCCTCCGTTCTCGTAGTTGAAGAGCTGATGTGCGAGGGCGGTCGGCCCGTCGGGGCCCGTGGGAGCGTCGAGCAACCGGCGGAACCGCTGGAACTCGTCGAGGATGATGAGGTCAGGCTCGATGGCATCGATGGAACTCTGGGCAAGGCGTGCCCGCAGCTCTCCCACGACCTGCTGGCGCGCGGCCGCGAGCTCCCGCCGGTCGCGCCGCCGCAGCCGTTCCGCGAGCGCCTCGAACCGATCGCGCAGGGCGTCCTGCCCATCGGTCTCGCCCGCGTTGACCAGCGCCCTGAAGCGCTCAGCGATCGCCTCGTCGATCTGCCCCGCCGTACGCCCGACTCGCCGCCAAGGGAACTGGTCCCGCACATAGGACTCGAAGGCCTGCTCGCCGGCGCCGCCACGGAGCGCGCGGAACACACCCGGGTGGCGCAGCCGGCGGGAACCCCAGGCATGGACGAGGAGCCAGTACACGAGCGCACGCTCGTCCCGCCGCCCGGACTGGTCGCCCATCTCGAAGCTCGTGCCCGGCGTGAACGAGACGAAGTTCACCGGGGTCGAGCGCAGCGCGTGCAGCTGCGTAGCGAGAAGGGTCACACGGGTGGCGTGGTTGAGGCCGGACTGGGTAGTGACGTTGAGCCGGTTGAGGTTCTGGTTGGCGATCTCCGCGTTCGAGCAGATGTAGACGATGTCGACGCGCTTGACCCCGCCGGCCTGCAGGCGGTCGATCGCCTTCGCGACGACGCCGCGGGCCACGAGCGTCTTGCCGAGCCCCACCTCGTCGGCGACGAGGAAGCGGTGCACCGCATCGGGGTCGGTGTAGAGGCGGCGGAACACGTACTCGACGGTCTTGCGCTGGAACTCCTTGAGCCCGGCGAGGATGGGCGGTGCGATCGGTTCAGGCGCCA
>JAJYJR010000332.1 GCA_021789355.1 Chloroflexota bacterium
GGATGGGTCGCGTGCGGCGCGAGCCCATCGCTCCGCGTCGTGCCCGATCACCAGCAGGCACAGGAGGGACGCCATGGCAGCCATCCGTCAGGCCCAGGCCGTGTGGCAGGGGGACCTCGCGTCGGGCTCCGGCAAGGTCAGCGCCTCTACCAGCGGCGCGTTCACGGACCTGCCCGTCACGTGGGCTTCACGCACGGAGACCGCCGACGGGCGGACCAGCCCCGAGGAGCTGATCGCCGCGGCGCACGCCGCCTGTTACTGCATGGCCCTGTCCAGCGAGCTCGCCAGGGCCGGCACCCCGGCAGCCCGGCTCGAGGTCAGCGCAACCGTCACCTTCGATCGCGTCGACGGGAAGTGGACGGTCGCGAAGTCGGACCTGCAGGTCACCGGGCAGGTCCCCGGCATCTCCGCCGACACGTTCCGGGACCTTGCGGGCGCGGCCAGGGACGGCTGCCCGGTGTCTCGCGCGCTGGCGGGAAACGTGGCCATTTCCGTGGAGCCGGCGCTCGAGGGGTAGCGGCCGTTGGGGCGCCCGGTGTCGATCCGGCGCCCGGCGTCGATCCGGCACCCGGCGTCCACCCCGCGTCGGACGTCGATCCGGCCCCCACGGACCGCGCGCAGTGACGCGCCGCGACCCCGGGGCGCGTGGCACACTCAGCCGGTATGCGGATCGCCACGTGGAACGTCAACTCGCTGAAGGCGCGGCTGCCGAAGGTGACCGCGTGGCTCGAGCGGAGCCGCGTCGACGTCCTGCTCATGCAGGAGACCAAGCTGGCCGACGACGCGGCCCCGGAGATGGCGTTCCGCATGTCCGGCTACGAGCTCGCCCACCACGGCGAGGGCCGGTGGAACGGCGTCGCCATCGCGAGCCGCGTGGGGCTGACCGACGTGCGGCCCGGCTTCACTGGCGAAGCCGACCCCGACGGAGCCCGGTTCGTGAGCGCGCTCTGCGGCGGTGTCCGCGTCGCCAGCCTGTACGCGCCGAACGGCCGGGAGGTCGGCAGCGCGTTCTGGCTCGCGAAGCTGCTGTGGTTCGCGCGGCTGCGCGCGTGGCTGAACGCCCGGGATCCCGCGGAGCCGCTGGTCCTGGGCGGCGACTTCAACGTCGCCCCAACTGACCTGGACGTGTGGGACCCGGCGGCATTCCAGGGAGCCACGCACGTAACGGCCGACGAACGGGCCGCGTTCGCGGCGCTCCTCGACTGGGGCCTGGTGGACGTGTACCGCAAGCACCACCCGGAGGGCGGCCGGTTCAGCTGGTACGACTATCGCGCCGGTGCGTTTCACAAGGGCCAGGGGATGCGGATCGATCACCTGCTCGCGACCCGGCCCCTGGCGGCGCGCGTGACGGCCGCCGAGATCGACCGGGAGGCGCGCAAGAACCCGATCCCGTCCGACCACGCGCCGGTGCTGATGGACATCGCCGACCCCGCCTGAGGACGTCGCATCGCGACGGTGGCCGTTAACGATTCCGAACCGTGGGTGCGCCCCAGCTTGACCCTGGGTTGATATCGTTCGGGCGATGTTGACGGTGGAGCCGCGCGCCGGATGGGGTATGCTCCGCCGACCATCGACGGAGGAACACTGTAGTGGGCGCCCTCTCACCCTGGCATCTGCTCCTGGTGCTTGGCATCGCGCTGATCGTGCTGGGTCCGGGCAAGCTGCCGGAGACCGGCGCGGCGATCGGCAGGGCTATCCGCAGCTTCCAGGACGCCGTCAACGGGCACGACGAGTCCACGGTTGCCAGGTCGGCGGTGGTCGTCGGCGCGACGGCACCGGCCCCTCCCGCGGCCCCGATGACGTCGGCCGGCGCGGCCGGCGCGGCCGGCGCCGCGACTGCGTCGGCTGCCCAGGCTGCAGCCCAGCCGGCACCTTCCGAGCGGCAGGCCGGCTGAAACGCGCTGGCGACCGGAGGGCCGTTGCCGGCCGGGTCCAGCCCTCCCCGGTGCTAGGCTGAGTGCGCATGCATCCGCTCGATGAACCGCGACCCGAGGTCGAGGTCGCCTCCATGTCGGGCATGCCGGCCAGCGACGACGGCGTGCCGGCCAGCGACGACCATTCGCCTGCACCCGAGGAACCGGGGCAGACTCCACCGACGTGGGGCTGGCAGGCGCCGCCGCCCGAGTGGCGCCCCGTCGAGTCCGGACGATCCCGACGGGCCATGCGCGGCATGGCCGCGTTCCTGGTGATCGCCATCGTGGCCGCCGCGGGGTTCCTCGCGGGGGTCGGCTACGGTCGGGCCGGGATCGGCTCCAGCGCCAATCCGCTCAGCGCGGCGCCGCCCGCCGACGTCCGGAGCGAGATCGGTCTCCTGTACGAGGCGTGGAACCTGGTCGAACAGCACTACGTCGACCGGTCCGCGCTGAATCCCACGCAGCTGACCTACGGGGCAATCCGCGGCCTGGTGCAGGCCCTCGGCGACACCGGGCACAGCGACTTCCTGACGCCCCAGCAGTACGCCGCGCTCTCGTCGGATCTCTCCGGGCAGTACCAGGGGATCGGCGTCGAGATCTCCATCAAGACGGCCGGGCCCGCGATCGTCTCCGTGTTCGAGGGCAGCCCGGCGCAGAAGGCCGGGCTGCGGGCCGGCGACCTCATCCTCGCCGTGGACGGGAAGGACGTGACGGCCGATTCCTTCGACGCGCTGGCCGGCGCGTTGCGGGGCCCGTCCGGGTCCACGGTGACGGTGAAGGTCCTCGATCCGGGAGCCTCCACCAGCCGCGAGGTGACGGTGACCCGGGCCCCGATCAACGTGCCCAACGTGACCTGGGCGATGCTGCCCGGCTCGCACGTCGCCGACGTCCGCCTCGAGCAGTTCGCGCAGAACGCGGCATCGCAGCTCGCCACGGCGCTGAAGGCGGCGAAGCAGGCGGGCGCGACGGCGATCGTGCTCGACCTCCGGGGAGACCCGGGCGGCTACGTGTCGGAGGCGGTCGGTGCGGCCTCCCAGTTCCTGCCCGCCGGCAAGGTCGTGTTCATCCAGCGGAACGCGGCCGGGCAGGAGACCACGTCGAAGGCACAGCCCGGCGGCGTGGCCACCGACATCCCGATGGTCGCGCTCGTCGACGACGGGACCGCCAGCGCGGCGGAGATCCTCGCGGGCGCGCTGCAGGACAACGGTCGCGCCACGATCGTGGGGGTGAAGACGTTCGGGACCGGCACGGTCCTGGAGACCTACGAGCTGAGCGACGGGTCGAGGGTGCGGATCGGCGTGGCGGAGTGGCTGACCCCCAAGGGACACCAGATCTGGCACCAGGGGATCCAGCCCGACGTGGTCGTCGCGCTCCCGTCGACCGCGTCGCCGCTGGCGCCCTCCGACGTGGCGCACATGACGGCCGCCCAGCTCGCGGCGAGCGGCGACACCCAGCTGCTGCGGGCGCTGGCCATCCTCTCCAAACCGTCATAGGCGACGCGGGGAGGAGCGCATGCCGCCCCTCGCGCTCGGCCTCGCGCTCTGCGCCGCGTCGATCCACGCCAGCTGGAACCTGCTGGTCGCCCGTTCCCGCGACCCACAGGTCGCCACCGCGATCGCGGCGGTCGTGTCCGTCACGCTGCCGATCCCGCTGGTCCTGGTCTCGTGGCGCGCGATGCCCTCGGTCCTTCCGTTCGCGGTGGTGTCCGGCGCGCTCGAGCTCGGGTACCTCGCGCTGCTCGCGGCCGCGTACCGTCGCGCGGACCTGAGCCTGGTCTATCCGCTGGCACGGGGCCTCGCCCCGGTCATCGTGCTGGCCATCGGCGTGCTGGCGCTGGGGGCTGCCCACTCGCCCGCCCAGGTCGCCGGCGTCGGACTCGTCGCGGCCGGCGTCGTGCTCGTTCGAGGGCTGCGCAGTGGCGCCCGGGCGGGCGATCTGGCGCTGACTCTGGCCATCGCGGGGAGCATCGCGGGCTACACCACCGTCGACAAGGCGGGCGTGGCGCACGCGGGGCCGCTGACCTACTACGAGCTGGTGATGGCGTGGCCCGCGATCGCGTACGGCGTCGCGATCACCGCGGTCCGCGGTCGCGAGGCGGTCCGGCGGGAGCTCCGACCTGCGACGGTGGCCGCCGGCCTGGGCATGTTCGCGGCCTATTCGCTGGTCCTGGCCGCGCTCGGCCTGGCATCTGCAGCATCGGTTGCCGCGGTGCGCGAGACGAGCGTGGTGATGGCGGCGGCGATGGGAGGCCTGTTCCTGCACGAGGAGGTCGGGGCCCGGCGCCTGCTGGGCGCGGCCACGGTCGCGGTGGGGATCGCGGCGCTCGCCCTCGGGTGAACGCCGGGCCGGACGGCCTCGGGCGCCGGTCCGGTGGGCCGTGTCCGCCCCGTGCGATCCAGCTCATACTCGACGCATGCCGTTGCGCGCACAGGAGCAGGACACCTACACGAACGCCCCCGCCGTGTCGGGCGCGCAGCCCGGAGCACCGCTCGACCCGCGCCGGCCGCGGGATCCGGCGCTCCAGGGTCGCGGAATCGCGCTGGCGCTGCTGGCCACGCCCGTCGACGATCCGCTGGCGCCGCTCTCCGGGCACACCGGCGCACAGACGATCCGCTGCGACGCGTGCGCCCACCGCTGCGTGATCCGCGAGGGCCGGTCGGGGATCTGCCAGGTCCGGGAGAACCGCAACGGGACGCTGGTGAGCCTGGTCTACGGCGAGGCCGTGGCGGTCCACGTGGAGCCGATCGAGAAGAAGCCGTTCTTCCACGTCCTCCCGGGGACCGACGCCTACTCCATCTCCACCGTCGGCTGCAACTTCCACTGCCGCTACTGCCAGAACTGGGAGATCTCCCAGGCGCCACGCGAGGGACTCCGGCTGCCGACGCGAACGCTCCCGCCCGACCAGATCGTCCGGGAGGCGCTGGCCGCCGGCGCCCGCTCGATCGCCTACACCTACGTGGAGCCGACCATCTTCCTCGAGTACGCGCTCGACACCGCGCGGCTGGCCCGAGCGGCCGGGCTGGCGAACCTCTTCGTCACGAATGGGTACGAGACGCCCGAGACGCTGGAGCTGCTGGCTCCGGTCCTGGACGCCGCGAACGTCGATCTGAAGGCGTTCAACGACCGCTTCTACCGCCGCATCTGCGGAGCGCGCCTGGAGCCGGTCAAGGAGACGCTGGTCGCGATGCGCCGGCTCGGGATCTGGGTCGAGGTCACCACCCTGGTGATCCCGGGGGAGAACGATGACCCGGCCGAGCTCGCGGAGGCGGCCCAATGGATCGCGCGGGAGCTGGGGCCCCAGACGCCCTGGCACCTCAGCCGCTTCTACCCCGCCTACCGGATGGCCGACGGGCCGCTCACGCCGATCGCCACGCTCCGGCGGACGGCAGAGCTCGGCCGGCAGGCCGGCCTGCAGCACGTGTACGTGGGCAACGTACCGGGCGAGGACGACACGGACACCCGGTGCGCGGGCTGCGGGCGGGTGCTGATCCGCCGCAGCGGCTACCGGATCGCCCGGGTCGCGCTGCGGGACGGCGCGTGCCCCGACTGCGGCGCGACGCTGGCCGGGATCGGCCTCGACACGGCGGCATGACGTGAGCCCCGGCCAGGTCCGACCCGCTGCCCACGCCGGCACGTTCTATCCGGCCTCGCCCGGGGCGCTCCGAGCGCTGGTGGACGAGCAGCTCGAGGCGGCAGCCGCCAGGATCGCCGCTCCGGGCCGGCCGCGCGCGACGCCGCCCCGCCCGAACGGCCTGGTGGTGCCCCATGCCGGGCTCGTCTACTCCGGGCCCGTCGCGGCCGCGGCGTGGGCCACCCTTCGAGCCCGGCCCCCGAGCACCATCGTCCTTGCCGGGACGAACCACTACGTCGCGGGTCTCGCGGGCGCCGCCCTCTGGCCGGACGGGGCGTGGCGGACGCCGGTCGGCGACGTGGCCGTCGACGCCGAACTGGCGGGCCGGATCCTCGCGCTCGGAGATCCCTTCACCGCATCGCCGTCCGCCCACCGGCGGGAGCACTCGCTGGAGGTGCAGCTGCCGTTCATCTCCCGCGTGTGCCCGGCGGCCTCGATCGTGCCGATCCTCATCTCGTTCGAGTCGACCGCGGCCTGCCTCGCGGCCGGCGCCGGGCTCGGCGGACTCCTCGCGCAGCTCCGGGAGAGCGGGGTCGACGTCACGCTCGTCGCCAGCTCGGACTTCGCGCACTACCCGCCGGCCGCCGAGGCCGAGGCGGTGACCCGGACGCTCCTGCCGCCGCTGCTCGCCCTCGACGGCGAGGAGCTGGCACGCCGCGAGGCAGACCTCCGGTGGTCGAGGATCCCGGGTCTCGCCTGTGGCATGTGCGGGATCGAGCCCGTCCTGTTCGCGCTCGGCGCGTTCCGGGCGCTGGGCCTCGGGCCGGGAACCCTGCTCGCGGCGGGGACGTCGGCCGACGTCCCCGGCGGCGACCCGGGCCGGACCGTAGGGTACGCGGCGATCGGGTTCGCGTAGCCGGCCGCCGCGCGTCCCGTCGCGTCGCCGAACGGACTGTGCTCGGCCCGGCGCGGCCCAGCACGGCCCGGCGCGGCTCAGCGCGGCTCAGCGCGGCCCAGCACGGCCCGGCGCGGCCCGGTACGCTCTGCGGGTGAGACGCGAAGGGGGAATCACGGGGATCGTCCTGGCAGGCGGGGCTGCCTCGCGCTTCGGCGCGGACAAGCTCGCGGTGACGTACGACGGGCGGACGCTCCTGGATCGCGCCATCGGCGCGGTCG
>JAJYJR010000333.1 GCA_021789355.1 Chloroflexota bacterium
AGCGACGGCGGTCGACGATCTGGCCATCTACGACCTTGACGAGCCCAACCGCGCATGGGCTCCCGCGATAGGCGTTCGCGGTCTCGAAGTCGATCGCGCAGAAGCTCAGCGACATGCCCGCATCCCCGTCGGAGCCTTGCTGTGGTGCACGCAGTATGCCCCGCCTCCGCTCGGAATCCTTGACGCGACGACCCACGCCGCCGATACCCCGTTGTTCGGCCGAGCAGCGGCCCGAGGCAGCAGCCCCGGGCGACGGCCCCGAGCGACGGGAGCACACCATGGCGCGCACGATCACCACCTGGGACGGCCTTTCTGCGGCGACCCCGCGGCGCACGCGGGTCCTGATCGGCGTCGTCGGGAAGCTGCCCATCCCCCTGGCGGCCACCCTCGGGGCCATCTTCGTCGCGGTCCCGGTGGGCGGCGCACTCGTCGCGGCCAACCGCACGTCGGACGCCCTCTCGATCCTGGCATTCACCGCTGCGGCCGGGGCGGCGATTGGCGCGACCCTGGCACAGATAGCGTGGCTGTCGGTGCGCGGCGTTCTGCGCTCGCTCCACGCGCCGTCGAGGGGCTGACCATGGCCCCCGAGCAGGCTGCCATAGGCGCGTCCCTTGCCTCGGCACCCCTCTTCGACTGGCCGTTGGATCCAGCGCCATCAGGTGGTCCCGGGCCCGGCGGCGTGGCCCGGACGAACGACCCGGCTGAGGCCACGCCGACCGCGCTCGGTGAACGGGATGAGCTGGCAGGCGGACGGCCCGACGAGGAGCCACCCGCTCAACCCGCCGCGGATGGGTGGCCGAACAGACCCGCCCCGACCAACGGGGTGACAGGCTGGGAGGCGCTCGATGCGTCCGAGGAGCGGCGCGATCGTCGCCGCTGGCTCCTGCTTCTCCTGCTGGTGCCGTTGCTTCTCCTCCTGGGCTGGCTCCTGTGGCAGTGGTTGCAGCCGGTGCCGATCCTCTCGCTGGCGATCACCAGCGACGGGATGCTGGCGCCACCGGCGAACCAGGTGTTCAGCGGGCAGGCCCTGGGCCCGGAGCAACTGACCATCGCCAACGACGGGACCGAGCGGGCCTGCTGGTGGATCAGCGCCACGAGCGACAATCCCGCGCTGGCGGCGCTGGTCACGATCCACGTCACGGACGCTGACGGCCACACGCTCTACGCGGGCCCGGTCCCCGGCTCGGCGCCGACCCTCGTCGCCGGCTCGGCGTGCGCCCACCCCCCGATCGGAGTCTCGTCGGGGACCGAGGCGGCGCTGGCTCTCGGTGCGAGCGCCACCCTGACCGTCACGGGCAGCGTGGGCGACCTGCCAGCGGCATTGAACGGCGAGCTGCTGACCATCACCTGGACGAGCAGCGGTGCGCCGGCGACCGATGCCGTTCCACCCGTCGCCGTGGTTACCGCGGCGACGGCGATCCCGGGCACCGCCGCCCAGCTGACACCGCTGCTCGCCAGCCCGAGCCCCGTCCCCAGCCCTCGCCCGACCGTACGCCCAACGCCGCGCGCGACCATGCGACCGACCGTGCGTTCCACGCCAACGCCGCGCCCGACCGTGCGCCCGACGACGGTGCCGGGGCCAGGGGTCACGTCGAGCACGTTTCAGGCCGGCTACTACCTGCTCGACCTGCACTCCTCGTTCACGTCGGTGTCGGCACGCTGGACCGAGCCTGCCGCGACGTGCGCTGGGGGCAACACGGTCACGTTGCTGTGGGTCGGCCTCGACGACAACGCGTCCGATCTCGAGGAGACCGGGACCATGATCGACTGCCGCACGGGGATTCCCGACCACTCGTTCTTCTGGGAGACCTTTCCCGACGTGTTGCAGTCCGTCTCGCTGCCGCTCGCCCCGGGTGATACGGTCGGCGCCTCGGTCGCCTACGCGGCTGGCGCGTTCACGCTGACCGTGCACGACTACACCCGCGGCGCCAGCTGGTCGATCGCGCGCGCGGGCACCCAGGCGCGCGTGCGCGCCGAGGTCGTGGTCGAGGCGCCGAAGCCCTACAGCCTGGCACCCTTCGGAGTGGTCACCTTCGGGGCCGTGGCCGTGCAGGACAGTGCCGGCCACGCGGGCGGGGTGATGACGACGGCCTGGACGCCCTATCGCACGAACATGGTGCAGGGCGGCCGGGTGGTGGCCGAAACGCAGCCGGCGACGGGCAGCGGCACGACCGTGCGAGTCGTCACTGCGATCTGAGGCCCTGCGTCATCGGGGCCCGCGAATGCGTGCGCGCCGCGGCGAGCGTGGCGCCGCTGGGGCGCGGCACCACGGGGCGTTGCGGGATCCGACGACAACGACGCCCGCGCCGGCGGCGGGCCCTCGGCTCGCCGCGCAACATTCCCTGCGCGCAAGCTTGACATCCCCCTTCGGCCGCCCAACCTCCCGCTGACCCGGCCAGCACCGCGCCGGTCGAAGGAGCGCGAGAGATGCACCGCATGAACCGCAGTCGCCACAGCGGACAGTCCACCACCGAGTACGGCATCGCCCTCGCCCTGATCGCGGTCATCGCCATCGCCGCCCTGGCGTCGGCGAGCGTGGCGGTCGGCGGGGCGTTCGGCTTCATCAACCAGCGCGTCCAGGCGGTCGTCCCCACGTCAGGGAGCGGCTCCGCCCCCACTGCGTTCGTCACCCCCGCCATCCAGTCGGTCGGCCAGACGGTGAGCGTGAGCGGCTCGGGCTATACGCCCGACAGCAGCGTGACCATCACGCTCCACAGCACCCCCGTCGTGCTCGGTACCACCACCTCGGACAGTGCGGGCAAAGTGGGCCCGGTCCTCGAGACCATTCCGCTCGGTACCGACACCACCATCACCCACACCATCACGCTCAGCACGGCCACCCAGACCGGGATCAGCAACGACCTGACGGTGACCGCGCCCGTGATGCCGCTGATCTTCAACCAGGCTGACTTCCCGACGAACCTGAACCAGACCATCGCCTACGCTCAGGTCATCGCCAGTCCATACATTCCGCTGGGCACGGTCCAGTTCAACTGGGCCATGATCTGCGCGAGCGGCACCGCGTGCGTCGCCACTACGACCGCGATCAATGGCGTCATCGTCGCGGGGGGGTCCACGACCGATCTCAGTTACACCGTGGTTGTCGCGCCGCTCAGCGCGGGTTCCCACACGATACTGTTCAGCGACCTGGCGGCTCTCATCGGCACCAACTACGCGACGTTCCCGGTGGCCATCGTGGACAACTCGGGCAACATGGTCGGCTGGGCGTACTTCCAGTTGACCAGCTCTGTCGCTGGGAGCATCAATCAGATCAGTGGGAAGTTCACGTCGTCCATCAACCCCCTTTGATCTCGCTCAGTGAAGAGAATGGAAGAACCCCCGGTCGCCAGCCGGGGGTTCTTCCATTGACTCGCCAGCCGATCAGGTCCGCCGGCCCTCGGCAACCGGCGCGGGGAGCGCCGGACCAGGGTGCGCCTGTGGGAGAATCGCGTTCGTGACCACCCCGTTGGCAGCCAAGCTGCGGCCCGACCGCTTCACCGCCATGAGCGGGAAGATGGCCGCCATCGTGGGCTACATCGTCGGGGAGCGATTCAGTGATCCGGCCATCTCGGAACTGGTGGTGACATCCGACGGGTTCGTCCTGGCCCAGCACGAAGGCGAGGTCGGAGCCAACGACCTGCTCGGGAGCGAGGTGGACCTGAACCGGAACCTGCTCGACCTGATCACCGCCGCCGGCCTGAGCGACGAGGAGAACTACTTGTCTCCTTCGCACCAGTGACGGCGTTCGGGAGACCTCCAGCACCTATGCGGCCAGACGGCCGCCGGCTGGTTCACGCTTCAGCGGGATCTGCCAGAGGACCGGCGGTGCCGATCGTGGTCTCACGTTCCCTCGACGTGCGTTCTGCGTCTCCGGGGGTATCACGGCGACGGGTCGGAGGTTGATCGCTGCGTTCAGGTCTCGGTCGAGACGGATTCCGCAGGCCGGACAGACGAAGGTCTCGTCGCCCCGTTTGAGGCTGGTGTTGCGTGCCCCGCAAGCGGAGCACGTCTTGCTGGATGGATACCAGCGGTCGACGACTACAATCGTGTTGCCGCGCCAAGCGGCCTTGTAGTCGAGCTGGCGGAAGAGCTCGGCGATGCCGAGGTCGGCCCATGATCGTCCGTTGTGGCCTCTGTGGCACGAGAGCCCTCTAACGTTCAGGTCCTCGTGGCCGACGACCGCGAAACGACAGGTGAGATCGTCGGACACGCGGTGCTGCCAGTCGCGCCGGATGTTGGCGACGCGGGCGTGGAGGCGGGCGACACGAGCCACCTTCCGGCGTCGCCGGGCGCTGCTGCGCTGGCTGCGCGCGAGCGCCTGCTGGGCCCGCCGGAGACGGATGAGGTTGGCTTTCAGTGCCCGGGGCCCCTGGATTACCTCGCCGGTGGAGAGGACGAGGCTGTGGCGCAGCCCGACGTCGACGCCGACGATCTCGGCGTCCGAGGCGGGGACACGCATGATGATCTCGGGGGCGTCCTCCGAGACGAGGAGCGAGACGTACCAGCGCCCGGCCATCTCCGACACCGTGGCCTGCTTGATCGTGCCCCGCACCCGCCCGTCGGGATGCCCCTTCAGGCGGACCGCGCCCATGCGCGGCAGTGCGACATGCCGGGCATCAACGCAGACGCCCTCGCTCAGCCGGAAGGCGGCTCTCGCGCGGTTCTTGGCCTTGTAGCGCGGGTGGCGGGCGCGGTGCGCCCACCAGTTCTGATAAGCACGGTCGAGATCGATGAGGGCGTGGCGCGGGATGCGCGAGCTGAACTCGCGCGCCCAGGGGAACTCGGCGTCCTGGATCGCCCGCCAGCGCGTCATCTGGTCGATTGTGGTGAGGGAGCGGACCCGCTCGCCGCGCTCGCGGGCTGGCTGTACCCGCTCGCGGTAGTCGCGCTCGCGCTCGGCGAGACCCCAGTTGTAGGCCTTCCGAGCGAGGTCGGCCGCACGCCGGAATGCCGTCCGCTGCCGGTCGGTGGGGTCGAGCTCGAAGCGGTGCGCACGCAGTCGTTCCACGTGCGGACGCTCGGCAGGACAGGCGCCACGTCAAGCGGGACCAACACGGAAGTCTGCACCCCCGATGAGACCATCCAGTTGGGATACGATCGAACGGACGTTCCGTCGGGGCAAGTGATGGCCTGTCACTGAAGGAGGCGGCAATGCCGATCGAAGGCAACCGGCGTCCGTTCAAATCGAAGCGGATCGACATCGCGCCGGACGTGCCGGGCGTGTATGCGCTATTCAGAGACAAGGACCTCGTCTATGTCGGGATGTCGGAGCAGAGCATCCGGGCGCGGCTACAAAGCCACAAGCGGGGGGACGAGAAGCCTGGCACGAAGACGGTCACCCACTTCAAGGTGGAGCCTGCATCGAGCCCGAAGAGGCGCGAAGACCAACTTCTCCGCGAGTATCAGCGCGGGCACGACGGGCAACTGCCTCGTCACAACGTGCAAGGGCCGCCCCCAGGCAAGAACCCCAAGTAGGCGGCAAGCGGCATAGCCAGACGGTCGCGGGCGACATGCTCGGCGCTGACGGCCTTCTGGCCGAACGCGGTAGGCTCCGTGCGTGGCCCGAAGCACGTGGCATGCACGCGACCTCCCGATCCTCGAGGCGGTCGCGGCGGCAGAAGAGGCCGATGCCGCGATCGACTCCGATGGACTGGCAACGGCAACCGGCCTCTCGGAGACGGCGGTCGCTCGGGGCTTGGCTGCGCTCATTGACGGGGACTACATCTCGGGCGATGACGCGAGTAGCCAGACCACGCCCTTCGCCCTGCTTGATGTGCGGCTGCGTGAACGGGGTCGGCGGGCGGTGGGCCAGTGGCCCAGCGAGGATCCCTTCGACGGGCTGATCGCGGTCCTCGAAGCGCGCCTGGCCGAAGAGACGAACACGGAGCGCAAGGGGAAGCTCGGCGCGCTCCTGGACGCCCTGCGGGGCGTGGGCCGGGACGTGGCCGTGGCTGTGCTCACGGACCTCGTGAAGCAGCACATGGGCGTGCCCTGAACCATTACCGCCGACCATCGCTGTTCGTCGGGCGTGAGACCCGAATCCGTCCAGGAGCCGCTGAGAGGCCGTCGAGCGTCTGCCCCGAGCTGCCGTCCCGAAATGGACGTGTACGAGCTCTCGTGGCCGCCTGACGGCGCACAGGGGCATTCGGCGGGGATTCCGTCGGCCAGATGCGGGCGTCCCGCGGCTGGCGCCGTGGGCAGACGGGCGAAGGACGACGTGGCGACCCCACACGTCGCCCTTCGCGCTGGCCAGCGCGTCCCAAGTGTGGTGTTGTCGTCCGCATCCTTGACGCCAAGCCCTGGCCGACGATGCTCCGGCATCCCTCCGGTCTGACGAGGGACCGCGGCTCAGATGAGGTCGGCCGCGAACCCGGACGCAATCCGCCGACGCTGGGCCCACGATCCGGGTCGACGCTCAGCCGAAAGGAGGGACGCGATGAGCAGTGGCCCGCGCGACAAGCCGCCCTTCCGGGTGGCCGTGGCCGTCGCGGTCGAAGACGGTGGCGTCGGCCGCTGGCAGACCCTGCCGACCGCGTACTCGACCCACGTCCAGGCGATCAATGCCGGCAACGCCCTGTGGGTCCTTGATGCGATCCCAGATCTGCGCGGGGTCCGGGTCGTCGGGAGCGACGGC
>JAJYJR010000334.1 GCA_021789355.1 Chloroflexota bacterium
TGAATGCGCGGAGCGGCATCAGCCCGATCAGCTCGGACTCGCGGACCGCCACGCCCTCCGCGCCGGCCAGCCGCACGACTTCCTCCCAGGCCCGCCAGAGCGGCGTGATCGTGAAGTCCAGCAGGTTCATGGAGACCTGCGCGCAGTCCAGGTCGTCCAGGTAGAAACCCTTGGCCTGGACCCTGGGCAACCCGCCGCCGCGCTCCCGGATCTGGGCCGCGATCCGCTTTGCCAGCCCCACGTCGGGCGTCTCGAGGTTGATGTTGTAGGCAATGAGGAAGGGGCGGGCGCCGACCACGGTCGCGCCTGCGCTGGGATGCATGCGGGCGGGGCCGGCGTCGGGCTCGTGGCCGGGAGTGCCGATCAAGCCCCTCATGCCCTCGTACTCGGGGCGGCGGATGTCCGCCAGGACCTCGCGTTCCGGGCGGGCCGCGGCCAGCGCGTAGAAGAAGACGGGAAGGCCGTACCTGTCGGCGATCCGCCGCCCGAACGCGCGGGCAACGGCCACGGTCTCATCCATGGTCGTCTCGCCGAGCGGCACGAACGGGATCACGTCGACCGCGCCGAGCCTCGGGTGCTGGCCGGTGTGGTGCTCCATGTCGATCCGGTCGACGGCCACACCGACGGCCGCATCCATCGCATCGGTGACGGCCCCGGGCTCACCGGCGAACGTGAGCACGCAGCGGTTGTGGTCGGGATCCTGGGTGCGATCCAGCAGGAACACGCCGGGCACGGAGGCCACGGCGTCCGCCAGCGCGTCGACCACCTCGGGCCGCCTGCCTTCGCTGAAGTTGGGGACGCACTCGATGAGCCTGGCCACGTTCTCCTCGCGCTGCATGTGGGGATGGGCGGTACGCGAGAGCCGCATCGGGGCTCCGTGGGGCATGTGGTGCGCTGCGCCATCGGGCCCGGACACAGGAAGTCTAGCCTCGGCGCATGGCCATCGCGGGGACGAGGCACTCGCGCGGCCCGGCGTGAGAGCTCGCGTGGCCCTGGGTGGGAGCTCGCGCGGCCCGGCGTGAGAGCTCGCGTGGCCCGTGCGGAACCCGTCTCAGAGCTCGCGGCGCATCACCGGGAACCGGTCGTCGGCGACGACCATCGCGAAGCCGGCACGCTCCCAGAACCCCGGGAAGGCGGCACTCGTGGCGTCGGCCCGCGCCCCGGCCTCCGGGTACGCCTCCACGGCCGCGAACCCGCGGAGCGACAGTTCGCGACAGACATCGTCCACCAGCGCCAGCGCGTGCCCCCGGCGCCGCGCCTCGGCCGTGGTCGCGACGCACGTGATCACCGCGGGCAGCGGCGACGCCGGCAGCTGCGGGTACAGGTCGCGGAGCCGCAGCGCACGGGGGTAGGCCGACAGCGGGCCGAACTGGCAGTACGCGGCGGGTCGGTCGTCCAGCAGCAGCACCCGGGCGTAGCTGCCAAAGATCCCCAGGCCGCGTCCCAGGAGCCCGAGCTTCCGCGGAGCGCCGGCACCCGGACGCTCGACCCGTCGGGGGGGCGGGGCGAAGGGGTTGTCGCTGGCGGGCGCGAACAGGTCGGGTTCGGCGAACAGGTCGGGCCCGGCGAACAGGTCGGGCCCGGAGGCAACGGGGCTGTCGGCAGTGGGCTCGAACGGGTTGCGCCCCCGGACGAACGGGTTGACGATCGGCCGGCGTTGCGAGGCGTCCTCCAGGAACGGGTTGGGTGTGAGCGACCCGGCCGGCGCGGGCGACCTGGCATGTGCGGGAGGCCCGGCATGTGTGGACGACCCGGCCGTCCCGGCCTCGGCCGGTCGCGGACGCAGCCAGCCCTCACGGTGCGCCTTCGAGCCGGCGACCGCGTCCTCCCAGTAGTCGCACGTCCGGTGGTCGAACGCGGGATCGGCGCACGGCGGCACGAGCGCGAAGCCTTCCTCGTCCGTGACGTCGACGATGCGGATCCGGCCCATATGATTGAGTCTACGGCGCGCCGGCCTGCGACGGGACGGACGGCGCGATTGCGCGGCGCTGCGACGCGTCGACGCGCGAGGTCCCCGGCGGCGCCTCCTCCGGCCCGAGAGCCTCCTCCGGCCCGGGCCGGCACCCACTGCTAGACTCGCCCGGCATGCTTGCCTTTCTCGATCAGATCGTCATCCCCTTCCTGACCCACCTCTACGGCACCGTGGGATACCTCGGGGTGGGCGTGGCCATGGCTATCGAATCGGCCATGATCCCGCTCCCCTCCGAGCTGGTCCTCCCCTTCGCAGGGTTCCTCGTCTCGAGCCCGTCCAGCGTCGAGCCGCTGACGCACGGGCCGTGGTCGTTCTGGGTCGTCGCCGTCGTGGCGGTGCTGGGCAACACGGCCGGGTCGCTGATCGGGTACGCCGTCGGCGCGTGGGGCGGCCGCCCGTTCCTGGAGCGCTACGGCCGATACCTCCTGATCCGGCAGGACGAGATCGACCTGGCGGACCGCTTCTTCGCCCGATGGGGCCCACAGACGGCCTTCTTCAGCCGCCTGCTGCCGGTCGTCCGGACGTTCATCAGCTTCCCCGCCGGGGTCGCGCGGATGCCGCTCGGGAGGTTCATCCTCTACTCGACGCTCGGGGCGGTGCCCTGGACGATCCTGCTGCTGTACGTCGGCACGGTCCTCGGGGCGAACTGGATCGACGTCCGGCACGCGCTCTCGCCGTTCGACACGGCGATCGCGGTTGCGTGCGTCGCGGCCGTGGTGCTGTTCGTGGCGTGGCGGCTGGGCTGGGTCTCCCGCCTGCGGCGCGCGTCCTGACTCCCGGCGACTCCGGCCGCGCGCAGCGGCTCAGGCCGCTGCGCTCTTCCCGCGACCTCGGCCCCAGCGCACCCCCGCGCTCCCGGCAGCAACGCCGGCCCACGCCCCGGGCGCTACTCCCAGGTGTCGCCGCGCACTCCGCGGATGTGCGAGACGTCGTTGGCGACGAGCAGGCGGGCTCCGTCCTCCAGCGACCCGGGGAACCGCAGCACGGTCAGGTTGGCCGGCGCCTGCATGAAGTGCCGCCGGTAGTCGCGGACGGGGACGCCCAGCGCCACCGAGAGGAGCACGCGGTTCGTGGTGGAATGCGCGACGACGAGGACCCGTGGGCCGACCGATCCTGACAAGCCACCCGACCCGTCCGCCCGGCCGATCAGGTCGACCAGGAGCGACCGAACCCTCTGCGCGACCTGGTCGCCGGACTCCCCGCCGGGACAGGCGATGCCCGCCGGATCCTCTTCCCAGCGCCGTCGCCCGGCCGCGTCCAGCGCATCGATCTGCGCGTAGGTCAGCCCCTCCCATCGCCCGTAGTCCATCTCGCTGAGCCGCGCGTCTATCTCGACGTCGAAGCCCGGCACCACGAGCGACGTGGTCTCGCGGGCGCGAGCCAGCGCGCTCGACACGACCCGGTCGAAGGGCACGCCGGCCAGCCGCTCGCCCAGGGCGCGCGCCGCCGCGCGGCCGGCGTCGGAGAGCGGGAGATCGAGCCGCTGCCCGAGGTGCTGCTCGGGGTCCGAGCGCGGGGTGGATCCGTGCCGGGTGAGGACGAGCGTCAGCATGGAGGAACTGTAACGGCGGGGGGACGACCGCATCTCGGCGCCTGCCACGAGACCCGCCCGGGGCGCGTGCTCGCTGCCCCGGGGCGCGTGCTCGCCGCCTGCGTTATCCTCTCCGCGCAGGCACGAATACGCCTTCACTTCGGGGTTGGGTGGAATTCCCGACCGGTGGTCGGCGGCGCCGCAAGGCTCGCCAGCCCACGACCCGACGCGGCGCGCAAGCGTCACGGCGGTGGATTCCCTGGCAGGGAGCCGACGGTCAGAGTCCGGATGGGAGAAGTGAGGCGCGTGCGACCGGCGCATCCGTGCGCCGGCACCGCCCGTGCCCCTTCCGCCTGCGCCCGATGCGAGGCCGCACGACGGGGGTCCACGCCCTGACCAGTATCGCGATCCGCGGCGTCTCGCGGTCGTTCGCCACGGCGGACGGCGCGCTGCCCGTGCTCGACCGGGTCAGCTTCGACGTGCCGGAGCGCTCGGTCGTCGCCCTCATCGGGCCCAACGGGTGCGGCAAGAGCACGCTCCTCCGGCTCGTCGCCGGCCTCCTCCGGCCCGCCGCCGGGCAGATCGAGGTGGACGGCGTGGCCGTGACCGGCCCGGACCCCCGGGTCGGGTTCGTGTTCCAGGAGCCACGCCTGCTGCCGTGGCGCGACTCCGCCGGCAACATCGCGTATCCCCTGGAGCTTGCCGGATGGTCGGGCGGCCGGCGCGACGACCAGGTGCGCGACCTGCTCGGCCTGGTGGGCCTGCGAGAGTTCGCGGGCGCGCGGCCGCACGAGCTGTCGGGCGGGATGCGGCAGCGCGTGTCGATCGCGCGCGCGCTCGCCCTGGGGCCCTCCGTGCTCCTGCTCGACGAGCCGTTCAGCGCCCTCGATGCGCTGACCCGTGAGCGCTTCAACGCCGAGCTGGTGCACCTGTGGGAGCGCACCGAGACCACGATCCTGCTGGTGACGCACTCGATCTCCGAGGCCATCTTCCTGGCCGACCGGGTGGTGGTCCTCTCGCCGCGCCCCGGCCGTGTCGTGGCCGACCTGCCCGTGGGGATCGACCGCGCCAGCCGCGAGTCGGATATCGACACGCTGGCCCTCGGGCGGACGGCGACCCTGATCCGGCGCCACCTCGCAGGCGCCACGGACGATCCCTCGCCGGCGGAGCTCATCGCGGAGCTGGGCCGGCGTCAGCGACGGGGTGGGATCCCCATCGAGGAGCTGGGGGAGCCGGCCTGGTTCGACCCGTTCGGGCCGGAGGGCGGGGCGTGAGCGGGCCCCGACCGCCGGCCGCCGAACGGACGGCGGGCCACGAGGTGGCTGCGGGCGACCAGGCGCCCGTGGCCCGACGGCGCGGGTTGGGCCGCTGGAGGCGCGGGCTCGGCCGCTGGCGGCGCGCGGTCGACGTCGGCGCGGCAGCGCTCGTCTTCGTGATCGCCTGGAAGCTGGTCGTGGTGCTGGGCGGATACCCGGTCTTCATCCTGCCCGCGCCGGAGGTGGTGGCGGCGCGGTTCGTCTCCGCCTGGGCCGACGGCACCATGGAGCCACACGCTGCGCAGACGCTCGTCGAGGTCCTGCTCGGGTTCGCCGTCGGTGCGAGCGCGGGCCTCGTGGCCGGATACGCGCTGGCGCGCTCGCGCCTGGCGGAGCGCGTCCTTTCGCCGTACCTCGTTGCCGCCCAGGCCACGCCGATCCTGGCCCTCGCGCCACTCCTGGCCCTCTGGTTCGGGAGCGGGCTGCTCAGCAAGGTCGTGATCTGCGCGCTGATCGTCTTCTTCCCGGTCGCGGTCGCGACCATGGTCGGGCTGCGCAACGTGGACCGGCGGCTGCTGGAGATGGCGCGCTCGTTCCGCGCGACGCACTGGCAGCTGCTGTGGAGCCTCGAGCTGCCCGCGGCGCTGCCCGGGATCATGGGCGGGATGCGGGTGGGCGTCACGCTGGCGGTGGTCGGCGCGATCATCGGCGAGTGGGCCGGCGGCGACCGCGGCCTGGGCGTCCTGATCAACCTCGCCCGCGGCAGCCTGTTCGACATCCCGCTCCTGTTCGCCACGCTGTTCACGATCGCCCTGCTGGGCGTCGTGCTGTACGTCCTTGTCGTGCTCGTGGAACGCCGCCTGGTCGGCACCCGCGGCTGACGTGTCACCTGGGGAGGTCACCGTGTTTCGACTGACACCGCGCATCCGATCGCACCGCCGGCCATCGCGCCCGCGCGACCTCGGGGGGCGGCTGCGCCTCCTGGCGGTCCCCGCGGTCCTCGCGCTGCTCGCGGGGGCCTGCGCGTCGCCGGCCGCGTCGCCCACCGGGTCGATCCCGGCCGCCGCGTCGGCTGCCGCATCGTCCACCCCCGCCGCTTCGTCGTCCGCCGGACCGGGCGCCCTCACCCACCTGACGATCGGGCTGGGGTACATCCCGAGCGTCCAGTTCGCGCAGTTCTACCTGGCCCAGCAGGCCGGCTACTACGGGGACGCCGGGCTGGACGTGACGTTCGAGAACAAGGTCGACCCGGACCTGGTGGTGCTGGTCGGCCAGGGTGCCCTCGACGCGGGCATCGCCGATGGCACGAGCGTGATCCCGGCGGTCAGCCAGGGCATCCCGATCAAGTACGTGGCCACGATCTACGGCACGTTCCCCAACATCGTCTTCGCGAAGGCGAGCTCGGGGATCACCACCGCGGCGGACCTGAAGGGCAAGCGGATCGGGACGCCGTGCAAGTGCGGCAGCTCCTGGATCATGCTCCAGGCACTGCTCAGCTCCGCTCACCTGTCAACGAGCGACGTGCAGGTGGTGGAGTATCCCGACTACAGCCAGGAGGCGGCGGTCTACCGGGGGGCCGTCGACGCCGCGACCGGCTACACCAATAACGAGCCGCTGCAGCTGCAGTCGCAGGGCCAGCAGGTCACCGAGCTGCACGTGGACCAGACGGTGCCGCTCCCCGGCCCTGGGCTGATCGCGAGCACCCCGACGATCGCGTCCAAGGGTGCCGCGCTGCGTGCGTTCATCGCCGCGACCCTGCACGCGATGCGCGACATCGTGGCCGATCCGCAGAAGGGGTTCGACGCCTCGGTGAAGGTCGTGCCTGCGCTCGCGTCGCAACAGGCCCTGCAGATGGCGATCCTGAAGGCGAC
>JAJYJR010000335.1 GCA_021789355.1 Chloroflexota bacterium
GGCGTGCGGTGCCCGGGGGATTCGGGTCGCCCACGACACGGACGTCGAGGAAGCGGTCGCGTCGGCGCTGGCCGACCGCGGCGTCGTGCTGGTCCACCTCCTGACCGACCCGCGCGCGATCAGCGTCGACTCGACACTGCCCGGGTAGCGTCAGCCGGGGCCGGCCGCCCGGAACAGCTCCAGCAGGCGCTCGTGGTGGCGGGCGGGTGCCGCAACGATCCCGATCGACGTCGCGGGCCGTGACAGGTCGAACCAGGGCTCGCCGCGGGTGGTCGTGACCAGGACCCCGCCCTCCTCGGCGATCAGGCCCGCCGCGGCGACGTCCCAGTTCGACATCCCCGTGGGGTGCACGCACGCGTCGAACCGGCCGGCCGCGGCGTACGAGAGCTCGAGCGCCGACGACCCGAGGTGGCGGGCGGCCCGGACGCTCCGTCGCAGGTCTCCCAGGTCGGAGCGCCAGTCGCGCGGCGCGTACCCCAGGGCGATCACGCAATCGTCCAGCGCGGGCTTGTCCGGGTTGCGGATCGGGCGGCCGTTGAGGCGGGCGCCGCGGCCGCGGATGGCCGTGAAGAGCTCGTCCCGTACCGGATCCAGCACCACGCCCACGGCGGGCTCACCGTCGACGGAGAGCGCGATGCTGACCGAGAAGATCGGCACCGCGTTGGCGTAGTTCACCGTGCCGTCGAGGGGATCCACGATCCAGGCGCGACCGGCACCGGCCGTCGGGGCGTCGCCCGCCGCCGTGGCGTGCTCGCCGGATTCCTCCGCGAGGATCGCGTCGCCCGGGAACGAACGCCGGATCGCATCGATGATGAGCCGTTCCGACAGGTGGTCGACTTCGGTGACCACGTCGCGAGCGCTCTTGCGACGGATCTCCCGGACCCTCCCGAGCCGCTCGAGCTGGACCTGGCCCGCAAGGCGCGCCGCGGTCGTCGCGACGCTGATCGCGAGGGCGGCGTCGGCGGGGGACAGGTTCCGGAGGTGGGCCACGACCGCATTCTATGGGTCACCCGGTCCATGGGTCGCCCGGTCCATGGGTCGCCCGGCCCATGTGCCGGGTTGCGTCAATGCCCCATCCTGAGCGGGTGCCCCTGATCGCCACCGACCGCCTCACCAGGCGATACCCTGGCGTGACCGCCCTCGACGGCGTGACGCTCTCGCTCGACGGCGGGATCGTCGGGCTGGTCGGCGCGAATGGCGCGGGCAAGTCAACCCTGCTGAAGGTGCTGCTGGGCCTCGTACGGGCGACCTCCGGCCACGCCGCCGTGCTGGGCCTGGACACCGCGACCCACGGGAGCGAGATCCGGCAGCGCGTGGGGTACATGCCGGAGCACGACTGCCTGCCGCCCGACGTCGGCGCCGCCGACTTCGTGGCCCACATGGCGCGCATGAGCGGTCTGCCCGCGGGGGCGGCCCGGGAGCGGTCGGCCGAGACGCTCCGGCACGTCGGCCTCTACGAGGAGCGGTACCGCGCCATCGGTGGGTACTCGACCGGGATGCGCCAGCGCGTCAAGCTCGCCCAGGCGCTCGTCCACGATCCGTGCCTGCTGCTCCTCGACGAGCCGACCGCCGGCCTGGACCCGGCCGGGCGCGAGGAGATGCTCGCGCTCGTCCGCCGGATCGGGACAGAGTTCGGCATCGCGATCGTCATGGCGTCGCACCTCCTGGGGGAGGTGGAGCGCGTCTGCGACCACCTGGTCGCGATCGACGCCGGCAGGCTGATCCGGTCCGCGCCGCTGGCCCAGTTCACGGCGCTGACCCGCGTCCTCACCGTCGAGGTCGAGGAGGGCGCCGATCGGCTGGCGGAGGCGCTGGGCCGGTTCGGGCGCACGGCGCACCACGAGGGCCGGCTGGTGCTGGTGGACCTCGACGGCCCTCCGCTCTACGACCTGGTACGCGACCTGGTGGTGGAGCTCGGCCTGCCGCTCGCCCGCATCGAGCAGGGGCGGCACCAGCTCGAGGACCTGTTCCGGACGGTCGAGGACCCCGGGATGGCCCCCGAGGCGGCGAAGGAGCCAGAGGCGGCGAAGGAGCCGGCACGGTGAGCCCGATGGGCGGCCAGCCCCTGCCCGGCCCCACCGTGTCCGGCGCGGGCCCCACCGTCGCCACGTCTGCCGGCGGCAGCATCTACGACCTCGGGTACCAGCACTACGACGGGCGCCGCCTGGGGCGCGTCTACGCGTTCCGCTCGCTCTACACGCACGGTCTCGCCGCGGCGTTCGGCATCGGCCGGAGCGCGCGCTCGAAGGTCGTCCCGATGGGGCTGTTCGCGATCGTGCTCGTCCCGGCGATCGTCGAGCTCGGCATCAGCGCGCTCGCCGGCGACCTGCTGCAGCCGGTCCGGATCGAGAACTACTTCTCGCTGGTCGGCACCGTGATGCTCCTGTTCTGCGCGGCGGTGGCCCCGGAGCTGGTGGGACGCGACCAGCGGAACCACGTCCTGTCGCTGTACTTCACGCGGGCGCTGGAGCGGCGCGACTATGCACTCGCGAAGTTCGCCGCGCTGCTCACCGCGATGCTGCTGATCGCGCTCGTCCCCGAGATCGTCCTGTACGTGGGAAGCGCGCTCGTGCGCCCCGACCCGATCGGCTACCTGCGCGATCACCTGGACCAGCCGGGACCCATGCTCGCGAGCGCGCTCGTGACCTCGGTCCAGGTCTCGACGGTCGCCCTCGCGATCGCCGCCCTCACCCCGCGACGGGCCTACGCGACCGGGGGGATCGTCGCGTTCTGGTTCATCGCAGACGGGCTCGGCACGCTGATCGCGTCGGCGGGCCAGAGCGACTGGACCCGCTACGGCGTCCTGCTGAGCCCATCGCTCATGGGGGACGGTGCCGTCAACTGGTTCTTCGGCAGCGCTGGCGACGCCATCCTCCGGCGGGCCGACCTTCCGGGGTGGTGGTACGTGATCGCCGCCGTCGCCCTCGCGACCGCGGCCGGAGCCATCGTGCTGCGGCGCTACGCGAGGATCGCCGCGTGAGCGACCGCCGGCCGCTCTGGGCTCCCACGCCGGCACCGGCGGAGGTGGTCGACGCGCCGCTCGCGGCCGTGCACGTGGCGCGCTGGTACGGGAACGTGGTCGCGGTGAACGACGTCACCTTCGGCATCGGCGCGGGCGTCACCGGACTGCTGGGCCCGAACGGGGCAGGCAAGTCGACTCTGCTCCACATGCTGGCCGGGCTGCTCGCCCCCTCCAGCGGACAGGTGCTGGTCCGGGGTCGCCCGGCCGGCCGGGATCCCGCCGTCTACCGCCAGCTCGGACTGGCGCCGGAGCGCGATGCGGCGTACGACTTCCTGACCGGGCGGGAGTTCGCGCTGCTCTCGGCCCGCCTCGCACGCCTTCCCGACCCGGGCGGGGCCGCGCGCCGGGCGATCGCGCTGGTCGACCTGGAGGGCGCCGCGGACCGCGCGATTGGGGGATACTCGAAGGGGATGCGTCAGCGCGTGAAGCTCGCGGCGGCGCTCGTCCACGATCCACCGATCTTGCTGCTCGACGAGCCGTTCAACGGCATGGACCCCCGGCAGCGGCTGCACATGATGGACCTGCTCAACCGCATGGCGTCGGAAGGGCGCGTGATCCTCTTCTCGTCGCACATCCTCGAGGAGGTCGAGAGGCTGGCGCAGCAGGTGCTGGTGATGGTGGCGGGCCGGCTCGCCGCCGCGGGCGACTACCGGGCCCTGCGGCGCCTCATGACCGATCGCCCGCACACGTTCCGGCTGCACACGAGCGACGACCGCGCCATGGCGGCCTGGCTCGTCATGGAGGCCCCGGTACTGGGCGTGCAGCTCGGCGACGACGCCCTGGACGTGCGCGCGGCCGACTATGGCTCGTTCACCGGAATCGTGGCCCGGGTGGCGCAGCGGGCGGGCGTGTCCCTGTACGAACTCCGGCCGACCGATGAGACCCTCGAGTCGGTCTTCAGCTACCTGGTTGGGCGCTGATGGGCCGCGACGGCATCCTCCGCCAGCTCGTGGTGCTGACCGCTCGCCAGGCGCTCGGGCGCCGGCGGATGCTCCTCGCGGTGCTCGCCGGGTGTGCGCCGATCCTGGTGTCGGCCATCTACCGGATCGCGGGAGGCCTGGAGTACGAGAGCTGGACCGCGGGGCTGCTCGACAACCTCGTGATCGCCACGCTGCTGCCGCTGGTCGCCCTGATCTTCGGCACGTCCGTCCTCGGTAGCGAGGTGGAGGACGGCACCCTCGTCTACCTGCTCGTCCGCCCGATCGCGCGCTGGCAGATCGTGCTCGCCAAGCTGGCCGTGGCCGCCGTCTCCACCGCGGCGATCATCGGGGCCTCGGCCGTCATCGCGACCCTGATCTCCCTCCCCGGCGCCGCCGGACCCGGGACCGCGGGTGCCGCCCTCGCCGGTGTCGCCTGGGGCGCGCTCATCTACACGTCGATCGCCCTGGCGCTGAGCCTCGTGACGGGCCACGCGCTGATCGTCGGGCTCGCCTACGTGTACATCTGGGAGGGCGTCGTCGCCGGCCTGTTCACGGGTACCCGGCTGATCAGCGTCCACCAGTACGTGCTGGGCGTCGCGGCGGCGCTCGACCCGACGCAGCCGTCGCTGCTGCCGTGGCACCTCGACCTGGCGGCCTCGCTGGAGCTGGGCGCCGTGGTGGCCGTGGGCGCGACGCTCATCGCGATCCGGCGGCTGGCGCGCTTCGAGGTGGCCGAGCGCGGGTGACGGGCGCCGGGCGGCGGGTCAGCGACAGGACGCCGTGAGCCCTCCGAGCGAGTAGGCGCCGGCACTCGGGTCCGGGGCCGGCACGGACGTGGTCACCGTGATCGTCCCGCCGGCCGGGATCGGCCGCGTCAGGAAGACCGGGTCGTCGGGCCGCAGGACCCCGCCGCGCGACACCTGGCAGGTGGCGGGGCCCTCCTTCGTGCCCCGGTTCGTCACCTGGATGGCGACGCTCGCCCCGCCGTTCGCGAGGATCGCCTGCCCCACCAGCCGCGAATCGAACGGGCCCACGCCGGCGGTGAGGACCCTGGCGAGCATCGCGAGCAGGAGCACGCCGATCCCGACCCCGGCCAGCATCGTCGCATGCAGCTGGGTGGCGCTCGGGGCCCCGATGTGCCCGGGGTTGTCCAGCTCGCACAGCGACACACCGAGCGGCGTGGGGCGGCCACAGCGAACGCATCGATCGTGCGGCCCTGACGCCAGGGTCGGGTCGAGGGCCGTCGCCGGGAGACGCGGGTCGGGCATGGGGGAAGAGCGTAGCGCGAACCCCGCGGCGGCGCGTCCGATCCACCATCGGGCCGTCGCCGGGTCCCCGGGCCCACCGGGTACGATGGTCGGTACCCGCACCGAGGATCGGCAGTGCCAGCTTCCGCCCCCGGGACCCCCTCGCAGCCTCGCCGCGCGGCGACCGTCACGCTCGAACGCGTCAGCAAGCGGTACGCGAAGCACCCGGATGGCCAGGTTGCGGTCGACGACCTGAGCTTCTCGGTGCCCGCCGGGGCGACCTGCGTGCTGGTGGGACCGTCCGGGTGCGGCAAGACCACGACCCTCAAGATGGTCAACCGGCTGATCCAGCCCACCGCCGGCCGGATCCTCATCGACGGGGAGGACATCGCGGCGCGGGACGCCACCCAGCTCCGACGCGGGATCGGCTACGTGATCCAGCAGGTGGGGCTGTTCCCGCACCAGACGATCGCCGAGAACGTCTCGGTGGTGCCGCGCCTTCTCGGGTGGCCGGACGGACGGCGCCGCGAGCGGGCAGAGGAGCTGCTGGGGCTCGTGGGGCTGGATCCGGGCCGGTACATGCACCGCTACCCGTCGGAGATCTCGGGAGGAGAGCGGCAGCGCGTGGGGGTCGCACGGGCCCTGGCCGCCGATCCGCCGCTCCTGCTGATGGACGAACCGTTCGGGGCGGTCGACCCGATCGTGCGGGCGCGCCTGCAGGACGAGCTGCTGCGGCTGCAGCGCGAACTCGGCAAGACGATCATGTTCGTCACCCACGACATCGACGAGGCCATCAAGATGGGCGACCTCGTCGCCGTCATGCGGCAGGGCGGCACCCTCGCGCAGTTCGCGCCGCCGGCCGAGCTGCTGGCCCACCCGGCCGACGAGTTCGTGACGCGATTCGTAGGCGTGGATCGGGCGCTGAAGCGCCTGATGCTCCGCCGGGTCGAGGAGCTCCCCCTGCAGCCGGCGCCGGTGGACGCCGGCGCGGCGACACGGCTCTCGCCGCTCCTGGAGCGAGGCACGACCCTCCGGGACGCGCTGTCGCTCCTGCTCGACGCTGCGGTCCGCTCCGGGATCGTGGTCGACGACGCGGGCCGGCCGGTGGGGCTCGTCACGGTCGACGCGATCACCGAGCTGCTGCACGACCAGGACGGCGAGCCGGGCCCGCCATCCGCGGGCCTGGACGGCTGAGGTCACGGTGCCGAGCGAGCCGCTGGTGCGGTGGCCGTGGGTGGCCGCGCACCTCGACGAGATCGGGGCCGCGCTCGGGCAGCACGTGCTGCTGACCGCGATCGCCGTGGCCGCCGGCCTGGCGATCTCGTTTGCGCTGGCTCTGACCGCCCACCGGTACCGCCGCGCGGAGGCCCCCATCACCTGGGCCGCGGGCGTGGTCTACACGATCCCCAGCCTGGCGCTGTTCGTGCTCCT
>JAJYJR010000336.1 GCA_021789355.1 Chloroflexota bacterium
GGGGTGCCCGGTTCAGCGCCCGGTGCTGTACCGAACGTCCCGCTCGCCACCGCGCCCGCTGGCGTCCCGGGCCTGCGCACCGGTCCCGACCCGGCGGCAGGGAAGCGATGAGGTCACGCGTGCCGCTCCGGCGCGGCCGTGGCCACCGACAGCTCGAGGCGGATGGCGGCGGGGGAGGTGAGCGGTCCGATGGCGTCGCCGGGGGATAATCGGACGGTGCCCACCGATCCGGATTCGCCCGCCCTGATCGAACCGCCCGGGGGCGGTCCTGCGGACGCGTTCGAGGCGCTCGTCGGGGCTGCGCTCGACGACCTGCCGGGGCCCTTCCGGGACAGGCTCGACACGGTGGCGGTGGTGATCGAGGACGAGCCGACGCCCGGCCAGCTCGCGCAGGTCGGTGCCTCCGGGCTGCTCGGGCTCTACACGGGGGTGCCGCGCACCGCCTACGGAGCGGGCGACGCGGCCGTGCCGAGCAAGATCACCATTTTCCGCGGCCCGCACCTGCGCCTCTTCCGCGACCCGGACGCGCTGGCCCGGGGCGTCAGCGACACGGTGCGGCACGAAGTGGCCCACCATTTCGGGATCTCGGACGCCCGCCTTGCGGAGCTGGCGCGACCGCGCGGTTGATCCAGACGCAAGGCGCGGGCGTGCCGACGGTGGTCGACGCCGGTGGGAGAATGATGCCGGAGCGCGGGGAGCGTCGACGCGCGGCCCACACCTCGGTCGCCCGGGCCACGCCGAGCTGATGGCGAGACCCACCCGCGGAGCGGCGTCCCGGGGAGTCCGCGCATGCGACGCATCGTCATCCTCGGCGTCCTCGTCCTGCTGTTGTCGGGCGTGTCGGCCACGCCCGCCCGCGCGATTACGTTCGGCCAGGTCGACGGCACCGCGCACCCCTGGGTCGGCGCGCTCGTCGTTGAGACATCGCCGGGCGTCAAGGACTGGATCTGTTCGGGCACGCTCATCGCGGCCAGGGTCTTCCTGACCGCGGCGCACTGCCTTGCCGGGTCGGGCATCCCGGCGCACGACGTGTGGGTGACGTTCGACCCGGCCTTCTCGTCGAGCGGGACGTTCTTCCGGGGCACCTACACCGTCGACCCGCTGTATGGCACGCGCCCCAGGTCCGACTATCACGACCTCGCCGTCGTCGTGCTGGATGCCGACCCGCTGATCACGCCCGCCTCGCTCCCGCCGGCCGGCTGGCTCGACCGCCCGGGCGTGCGTGACCAGTCCTTCACGGCGGTCGGCTACGGCGAGGTCCGCGACGACAAGACCGGCGGTCCCCACACCAGCTACTACGACGGCGTGCGCCGCTACGTGAGTCAGACCTTCCAGTCACTCAACGGCACCGCGGTCACGTTCTCCATGAACCCCGCCACGGGCAACGGCGGCACCTGCTACGGTGACTCGGGCGGCCCGCACTTCGTGGGTGACACGACCATGCTCGTCGCGATCACCATCACCGGCGACATGTACTGCCGCTCGACCGACAAGGACTACCGCGTCGACACGCCCGACAGCCTGGCCTTCATCACGTCGTTCATCGCGCGCTGAGTCGCCCGTGCCCACGCGGCCTCCCTCCGGGGAGGACAATCCCCGTGGACCTCGACGTCCTCGAGCGCTCAGGGACGGTCCCTCCCCGTGGGCCACATCGATCGACGGCCTGTTCCAGGTGCCCGCCACATCGGAGGACCGACCATGAGCTACCTGCCCGCACCCGGACGCTACGACACGATGGCCTATCGCTTCTGCGGGCGGAGCGGCCTGCGCCTTCCGCTGCTCTCGCTGGGCCTGTGGCACAACTTCGGCGACTTCACCCCCCTGGCCACGCAACGCGAGATCGTCTGCACCGCCTTCGATCTCGGCATCACGCACTTCGACCTGGCGAACAACTACGGCCCGCCGTACGGCAGTGCCGAGCGCAACTTCGGGCGGATCCTGCGCGAGGACCTGGCGGCGCATCGTGACGAGCTGATCGTCTCCAGCAAGGCCGGCTGGGACATGTGGCCGGGTCCGTACGGCCAGGGTGGCGGCTCGCGCAAGTACGTGCTGGCCAGCCTCGACCAGAGCCTCCGCCGGGTCGGCGTCGACTACTTCGACATCTTCTACTCCCACCGCTTCGACGTCGACACGCCGCTCGAGGAGACGATCGGGGCGCTCGCCACGGCGGTCCGGCAGGGCAAGGCCCTCTACGTCGGCATCTCGTCGTACTCGGCCCGGAAGACCCGCGAGGCCGCCGCGCTGCTCCGTGCCGAGGGCGTGCCCCTGCTGATCCACCAGCCGTCGTACAACCTCCTGAACCGATGGGTCGAGCCGGAGCTGCTCGATGCGCTCGAGGAGGTGGGCGCCGGGATGATCGCGTTCACGGCGCTCGCCCAGGGGCTGCTGACCGATAAGTACCTCGGCGGCATCCCCGCCGACGCGCGGGTCAACCGTCCCGGGGGCGGATCCTTCGGACGGGAGATGCTGAACGAGGAGAACCTCGCGCGGGTGCGGGCGCTCAACGCGATCGCGCTGCGGCGCGGCCAGACCCTCGCGCAGATGGCCTACGCGTGGGTGCTGCGCGACCCACGGGTCACCACCACGCTTATCGGCGCGAGCTCGCCGGCGCAGGTCCGGGAGAACGTCGCGGCCCTCGCCAACCTGGCGTTCTCCCCGGAGGAGCTGGCCGAGATCGACCGGTACGCGGTCGAGGGCGGCGTCAACCTGTGGGAGAAGCCGAGCACGGATCAGCGCGCCTAGCGTGCCGGGGGGCGCGCCCACCTGAGCCCCGCGTCGGTCGCCTCGTCGGCGACGCCGTCGTAGTAGCGGGAGGTGTCGCTGTGCCCGAGGCCGGCGACCTGGGGAAGATGAACCAGATCCAGTGGCCGGTCTTGAGCCCGCTCCGCAACGCTCCGAGCACGCGGTCGTACACGTATTCTTGGGCGGCCATGAACCGCTCGAGGTCGTACGGAATCGATCCATTGTGTGACGACGAGCAGGGGAGGGCGACCCGTCGGAACGGCCGGCGCGGCGTCAGAGGCGACCGCGCCCGGTGACACTGAAGTGGTGACGGCCCGTGCGGGACGCGGGCATGGCGGCGGCACCGACAACCTCTCGGAGCGCCGCTGGCGCGTGCTCGGCGCGACGGCCATCGGCGCGTTCATCGCGCCGTTCGACGGCAGTGTCGTGGCGATCGCACTGCCCAGGATCGGGCCAGCCCTCGACCTCAGCTTCGTGGGGGCGCTCTGGGTCCAGCTCAGCTACCTGCTCGTGCTCACCGTCGGGCTCATCCCTGCGGGACGCCTCGCGGACACCTGGGGCGGCCTGCGCCTGTACCGGATCGGCCTGGTCGTCTTCGCGCTTGCGTCGGCTGCCGCGGGGGCCTCGACATCGACGGCGTGGCTCCTCGCCGCTCGCTGCATCCAGGGGCTCGGGGCGGCTCTGCTGTCGGCGACATCGACGGCCCTGGTCACCGAGGCCTTCCCCCCGTCGGAACGTGGCAAGGCTCTCGGGCTCAACGTCACTGCCGTCTACCTCGGTCTCGCGCTGGGTCCGGTACTGGGCGGGCTCCTCACCGAGCAGGTCGGCTGGCGGTCGATCTTCTACGTCAACGTCCCGGTGGCGGCTGCAAGCCTCGTGCTCGGCTGGCATCTCACGAGCAACCGCCGCGCGGCGCGTTCCGGCCTGGACCTGCCGGGAGTGGGGCTGCTCGTCGGCGCGCTGGCGGCCGGCATGGTGGGAATCAGCCTGGCTCCGATCTGGGGCTGGACCGCCGCATCGTCGCTCGCGCTCATTGGTGGCGGCATCGGCGGCGTGATCGGGCTCGTTGTCTACGAGTCCAGTCGCTCCGAGCCGTTTCTCGACGTGGGGCTGTTCCGTCGAAGCCGGCTCTTTGCCACGGCCAATCTCGCCGCGCTGGCCAACTACATCGCGTTCTCGGCCGTGACGGTGCTCACCTCGGTGTTCCTGGAGGTGGTGAGCGGCCGGAGCCCGGAACAGGCCGGGCTCATCCTGGTCGCCGCGCCGGTGGCCATGGTTGCCCTCTCATGGCTGGCGGGACGGGCCTCGGACGTGGTCGGTTCCCGCTGGCTCGCGAGCGGGGGGATGGCCGTCATCGCCGTCGGCCTGGTCATGCTCTCGCAGCTTCCGGTGCAGCCGGCCATGCCCCGGCTGGTGGGCGACCTCGTCATCGTCGGGGTGGGCATGGCGGCCTTCAGCTCTCCCAACACCTCCGCCGTGATGGGATCCGTGCCCCGGGCCCAACTGGGCGTCGCATCGGGCATGCTCGGGACGATGCGCTTTCTCGGCCAGGCCCTGTCGATCGGGGTGCTCGGAGCCCTGGCCACGTCCCGCCTCGGCGCCGGCGGCCAGGCCGTCCTGCTGACCGGGCGAGCCCAGGGCACGGGCGCGGCGCTGGCCTACGTGTCCGGCTATCACCTGGCGATGGCGGCCGGAGCAGGCATCGCACTCGTCGGTGCGATCGCCTCCCTCACGCGGCCGGGCCACGGCGAGGCGGTCGGGCACCCTCTGTCCAAGGCCTGACCCGAGGTCCTGACGCTCAGGGGACCCGCATGAGGTGGCTGCTCGCTGGTGGCTCAGGAGCCCGGCACCACCGGAACCCCCGGCGTCGCCCGGGCGTAGGCCGCCAGCGCGAGGAGCGAGCCCGCGATCCCGATGAGGGCGACCGCCACGGTCGAGAGGAGGTACGCCCCGTCAGACACAACCCCACCGGGCCCCGGTGCCAGCAGCGCCAGCAGCTCCCCGACGCCCACCACGCGCCCGAGGACCCCGAGCGGGAAGCCCAGCGCGAGCAGCCCCCAGAAGGCGCGCGGCGCCTCGCCGTCGAGCCAGGCGCTCACCGGCACCCAGACGGCGCAGGCGCCCGCCGCCGTCATCAGCGCGGCGAGGACCAGCCAGGGCGAGAGCAGGGACAGGTGCGCCGCGGCGGCCGGGAGCCCGAGCCCGACGAGCATGAACCCGAGGTCGAGCGCGACGATCAGCCCGAGGAGCCAGCCGGGCGTGGGTAGCCCGCCGGCCACCCGAGCGAGGCGCGCCAGCAGCACCAGCGCCGCCGCGACGGCGAACAGCCAGCCGAGGGCCGGGAGCTCGACGCGCGCGCCCCCTGACGACGGCGTGGCTGCGCCCGACCGCTCGCCTGGGTCGCCGACGGCGGGGATCAAGCCATCCACGTGCATACAGTCAGCCCGGCTTCGACCGGCGTCAAGGCTCCGTCCGCCCTCATCGGCTGAGCGCTAGGGGCGGAGGTGAGGGCCGCACCCGCAGCACCACCATCGACCAGCAGGCGAGTGGGGTCGGCGTCCACCTGCCGATGGCGAACCGAATGTGGCCGAAGGGACCGCGCCGTACCGGCGCAGCGGCGTCGTTGCGGCGCCACAATAGGCGCCGCGGTCGGCGTTATCGTCGGCCTGCCGCTCGCCGCTGGCCGGCGAATCGGGCCCGAGCGGTTGCCCGTGACCAGCGCGTGCCAGCCGCTACTCACTTCCGATAAGAGAAGTTATGTAACAACGGGCACGAGATCGGACGGTCGGAGGCCGAGGTCGGCACCGAGCAACGCGCCATCCAGTGTTGCCAGGTGTGCGTGTCGAGCGGCCGCGACGGCTGCGTATGCGGCGGCGTACACGGTCAGGTTGTGCTTCGCCGCGGGCGTCACGGCGTTCGTGACCTCGGCCTGTGTCAACGCGATCCGCGGGCAAAGGAAGGCGCTGCCCGGCCGTCCTCAGGCGCTGCCTGCGAACTGTGGAACCAGTGCCGATCCTGCGATCGCGCGCATGCCGCTCATGCAGCTCGACATCGGCCTGTGGATTCGCACACCTACCCGTGCGACGGCCGGGCCCAAGGACGAGCAGCGCTGCTGCCACGGCCTGAGCCCCTCGAGCGCAACGCTGGCGCGGACCTCCGAGGGCCGCGGCCAGCGGCAGCGTCAGGCATGTCCCCTCCCCCGCCACAGCTCGCCTTGGCACGACCCGTGGCTGCTTCCGGTCAGAGGCTTGGGTCGCCAACACAGGAACCACAATCAGCGCTATCTCACCACGCACCCAGGCGCGCGCCGCTTCCCGCCATGCGATGCGGTTCACTGCGTCGAGTGCGTCCTTCGCAGCGCTCGTCGCCGCAGGCTGCGGGGCGTCGGCTCCGGGCGAGACGGCCGGCCACCGGAGCCGCGAGTCACGCCGCGGAGCTGACTGCCGCGAAACCCGCCGTACGTGTCAGGCGCGGTGCGCCCAGCGCAGCGTGAGCACCATGCTCAGGCGGCCGGCCTGAAGAGCAACCCGGTGACCGACACGATGGATCGGCACCGCACCGTGCGCGCGCAGCATCGCCGCGAGGTGGTCCTGCTCCGCCTCGCGGCGCCGCTCGCTCTCGCGCTCCCGCACCAGCATCTCGGCCAGATACCAATTCATCGAGGCTAACCCACCATCACGTTTTGCTGGTTGCATTGTGCACGGCCTGTGATAACCTGTCAAGCAGGTACACCGGTTTCCCAAAGGAGGACGAGATGTCACGGCCACCGGCGCCGGGGGCGATCGAGCGGGTCAGGCGGTTCATCAACACGCTTGATCTCGAGGGGGATCGCGAC
>JAJYJR010000337.1 GCA_021789355.1 Chloroflexota bacterium
GGCGTCGAAGTTGTCGAGGCACGAACTAGGCTCCAGGCGCTGATTGCTGATCGAGAGGGCCCAGAGGTCGAGTTCAAGCGACAGGTGCCGGGCGAACGGGACACCAAGGCCAGGGTGATGAAGACGGTCGCGGCATTCGCGAACGGCAGTGGCGGCTCCATCCTGTTTGGGATCGACGACGACCACGAGCCGAAAGGTATCCGTAGGTCGGCGATCGACTCCGCCAAGGACCAACTCAGCTCAATGGTCGATTCATGGGTCCGACCCCGACCGTCAATCTCGTTCGACGTTCTGCCCGTCGACGATGGCGAGGTCGTCGTACTCGAGCTCCGCGTCCAACAGGGTGAGCATCTCTATGGATGCGGAGCCCCGGGCGAGCCAGAGCGCTTGTACGTCCGGCACTACGCCACCACTGTTCCGGCTCGCGTGGAGGAGGTCGAAGAGATCGTGCGAGCACGCACACCGGTCCGATCCGGATGGCCCCGGTAGAAGGCCTACACCTAGACGGCAGATGCCTCTCCCGTTCCGTCAGCATCCGGGCTCTGAACCACCACATGTTGTGGGGCGGGAGCAGGCGCAATCAGACGGGTAGTGGTCTGCTGAAACAACGGGAGAAGCATTGCCGATGAAGACTACGGCGATCCGGAGGGACAGGAGAGTCCCTCACCAACGATCACCCGTCGGGACGGTGCCCGAAACGACTAGGTGTAGTTCCCGGGGTTGTTGAGACACGGGCTCTTGTTCATGCCGGCATCAGCTCCAGGAGCCAGCCGTGGAGGTGCTCGAGCGCGGGCACCCGCTCGAAGCCCCGGGCGGTGAAGGGCGTCCCGTCGTAGCGCTCGGCCGGCGTGTGCCAGGCGAGCTCGCCGTGGAGTCGGTCGTAGTTGTAGTAGGTCGCGAAACGGGTCAGGCCGTCGGCCGCCGCGTCGAGCGTCCGGAAGACCTGCCGATCGAGCAGCTCGGACTGCAGCACACCCCAGAAGCGCTCGATCTTGCCGTTCGTCGGAGGGCGAGTTTACCTGGGTCCGGATGTGGTGGACGCGCAGTTCCTCGAGCGTCCTGCCGAAGAGCGTGAGCACGCCGGGCATCCAGACGACAAGGGGCTGCCGTTGTCGCTCATGAGCTCGAGCGGCGTCCCGCACAGCTCGAAGCAGTCATCGAGCCAGGCGAGGATGGGATGCGCCTGTGGACGAGGCAGGACGCGCAGGCCGATGAGAAAGCGGCTGTGGTCGTCGACGAGCCCCACGATCCACACCTTCGTGTACTCCCGCCTGGCGCGCTGCAGGAAGAAGGGCCCCTTGATGTCGATGTGCCACAGCTCGTTCGGGCGGCCACGCTCATAGGCCGGGCCGGGCTCCCGGCGGGCCGACGGGCGAGCCGTCCCGAGCTCGGCCAGCAAGGCGTCCACGGCGTGGTGGTTGAGCGGATAGATCTCGCGCCGGGTGAACTCGGCCGCGAGCCGCTTCGAGTTCCAGTAGGTGAGCAGGCGCACCACGATCACGGCCTCCTCGACCCAGGCCGGCAGGCGCGCCGGGGCAGGTCCGCGGGTCCGTTCGAGGAGACCCTCCAGTCCGGCCGCCGCATAGCGGCAGCGCCAGCGATGGAGGCTGGCTCGGCTGGGGCCGAGTGCCAGCGCGGCCGCGATCCCCTCGTCGCGGGCGACTCGAACGCAGCGCGCCCGGAAGCGCAGGTCCGCCACGTCGTCGCGCGCCAGTCGCCCCGGCGGTCGTCCCCCACGCATCGCGAGAAAGAGAAAGCCCGGTCCCTCCTGGTAGGTATGACGGAGCAGTCGACGATGCGGGTCAGCGCGGTTCTCGGTGTCGAGGTCGTCCACTCCCGGACGCTAGGACAGGGCCCGGGATCGTGTCTCAACAACCCCGGGAACTACAACTAGGCTCTGGCGCGGCGCGGCCGCAGCCAGCTCCGAGCAGCCAGAACCTGTTCAGTCATCGCGTGGCCCTTGGTGAGCCGCCCCGGAGGATGAGGACTGCAGGCGTCGCTCGGCGACGTCGTCCCTCTGTGGTGCTTGCGAGCCCGTAGTTCAGTCGGACGCGCGTCACTCGCGCCAGGGCACGATGTGCTCGGCGCCGTAGGCCTCGTGGTGCAAACCCTGGCGCTCGAGGGCGCGGCGCAGGACGCGCTCACCGCGTGTCGAGCGCTCCGCCTGGCGGTAGGTGATCCATCGCGCCCATGCCGGTTCCTCCGCGGCGTCGATGAACGCCTGCGCCTCGGCCACATCGGATGGCTCGACCGAGCAGATCGCCGTCTCGTTGACGAAGCCGCGCGGCGAGAACTCCAGGTAACGCTGCATGGTCCGATCCTCGGTGCGGGCCGTTTGTCGGCCCTCTCCGCCGATCTTGGGGAGGTCGCGCCTGCAGTCAAGGGCCCGCCCGGAAAGTGGCATAGCGGGCTGGTCGGGAGTGGCCGGAACCCGGGCACCGGTTCCCGAGCGAGTGCGGGCGCAGGCTGCTTCGTGACCATCCGGCAATCCCAGAGACGGCGCCCACGCCTAGTCCACCTCTCCACCTCGTGACCAAGACAAGCGAGACGCGGCTCAGCGGGCGCCAGTTGGGCGTGCGGGCGGCCGCCCACTATCTGGGCGGTTGCAGCGGTGCTCGCCGTCGGTACTGCTGTGGCAGCCGGCGAAGCCTCGGTGTAATCCCGAACCGGCGCGGGCCGCGACCGGCGGCACGGCTTCGTGCCGGTCAGTCGCCGGATCGCCTCGGAGATCCTCCGCGAGCGCTGCCTGCCATCGTCAGCAGTGCGGAACAAGCGCATGCACCGTGGTCGGATCGTGCAGGCGAACCGGCTTCCAGGCCACCCAGATGCCCTTGGGGGAACTAACGGCGTCGGCAGCAGTGATGATCGTGTGCGGATCCGTGCTCATGGCGCTGTGACCGAACGTGTAGACGGCAGCACCCCACGGTTTCCCCGCCGCGAGTTCCGTCTCCCAGTTCGGGTCCGAGATCAGGAGCACGCTGTCCGTCGGACTGGGGATGCCGGTGTACGTGACGGTCACCTTCGCGGCACCGATGAAGCCCGCCGCGCACGCCACCGTGACGCGCAGCTTCCCGTATGCGACCGGAGAGGGAGATGCTGCGGCTGGCCCCGAGCTGGGCGCCGTCGACTGCCCGGACCCTTGGCCAACGGCAGCGGATGAGGCCGCCGAGCTGGTTGGCGTGGCCAACGCCGCCCCCTCAGGCCCTGCGGAGGCCGCCCCGCCCGCCACCGCTGAGGACACCGTATGCGGGGGGGGCGTGCTGGCGGCGGCTGGGGCCGCAGATCCTGAGCAGCCAGCGAGCAGCGACACGACGAGACACGTGACTGGGAGCATCCTGTTCACGACTCAGGCCTCCGCATGACCGCATCCACCTCCCTGCCTTATCGAACGACAGTGCTGTGACCTCTATGGCCCCCGGGCGCACGCCTCCGGTCGACACAGAGCGCACCGGCCACGACTACTGAAGGCGCGGACAATCGTCGAGACACGTACAGATCTACTGGCAGACCGTGTCCGACCCGAGGACCGAGTCATAGCTGTCATCTGGCGAGTTGTGCGTCCCGTAGACGACGAGCGACGGGGAGCCGCAGACGACCGTGCCTCCGCCAGTCGAGCCGGACGTGTAGATGGCGCCTCCCTGGGTCGCGGCGGTGTTGTAGTCAAGCACGGTCGGGGCATTCTGGAAGATCAGCGTGGCGGCCGCGTTGGCATTCAGCGCGTTGCTGATCCCACCCCCGAAGTTGCCCGCGGTGTTGGGGGCCCTGCGCGTCCCGATGGTGGCGCCGTCCAACACGAGCGTGCCGCCCTCGTCGTCGATGGCCCCGCCGTCACGGTCGGCGATGTTGCCGCTCAGCACGGTGTTGACCACGGTCATCGTGCCGCCGAAAAAGAGGATCCCGCCGCCGTTGGCCACGAGCCCGTGGCTGGAGTCGCCGGTGACGTGGTTGCCGCTGATGGTCGAGTCTGCGATGTCCACAGAACCACCGTAGCTGCCGCTGGCATCGATACCGCCACCCTGCGCCGCCGTGTTGTCGGCGATCGTCGACTTGCTAATGGTCAGAGATCCGTAGTTGTCGATGCCTCCGCCGATGAAGGCTGCATTGGCGGTGAGCTGCGAACCCGTCACGGTGGCCGATCCACTCGGCCAGTTGACGATGGCGCCCCCTGCATCGAACGCGGCGCTGGCGCTGTTCCCGGCAATGGACGAGTTCATGATCGCTATGGAGCCGCTGTTCGCGACGCCGCCGCCGCCCACGCTGGACGTGTTCGCGGTGACGAGGGCGTTCGTGAGCGTCAACTCACCGAAGTTGGTGAGCCCGCCACCGCCGGTCGTGCTGTTCCCGTGGGTGATGGTGAGATTGGAGACAGTGATCGTGGCGCCGGCGTCCACCCAGAGGACGGAACCGGTTGCTCCTCCGTCGAGGGTCGCGCGGCCCTTCCCCTGCAGGGTCAACGTCTTGGCACCGACCGCGAAGTTGCCGACGCACGTGCCTTGGATGGTGAGCGTGTCACCGCTCTGGGCGCTGTCCAACGCGGTCTGGACGTCCGAGTAGCTCGCGGTGGCCGATCCGGATTCGGCAACCCGACACGGGCCGCCGGCGGCGGCGGCGGCGACCGGGGGTACTGCGGAAACCGCCAAGAGGGTGCCCACGACCAGCCCCGCGCCCGCTCGCCATGATCCCAGCCGCATCTGACGCATCACCAATACCTCCGGCGCAGACACCCAGACAGAGACGACGGCAGGGCGTACCCACCACTCTGTCCACCGCCCGTTGCCCGTACCGTAGCCATAGGCTGGACCGGATACGAGGGCCTCGTTAGACTGGTCTTCTCAGTACCAGTCTTCGGAGGACCAGGGAGGACACCGGGGTGGTCGCGATCGATCGGCTGGTGGTACCGGTGCGGGGCGCCCGGCAGGTTGGCGGCTTATCAAGCCAGAGCCCGCTCGGGGACTTCCTGGTGGAGCGGCGCAAGCGCTCGGCGCTCCGCCCGACGCCTGAGGAGCTGGCCCGCCATCCGCACCGCCGGCGGGCGGCCGCCGGCCTGCGCAGCGTGGAAGTGGCGGCGCGGGCGGGGATCGATCCCGGCTACTACGCCAAGCTCGAGCAGGGACGGGCGAGCGCGCCCTCGGCCGAGGTGCTCGAGGCCATCGGGCACGCCCTGGAGCTCGACGGCGTGGAGCTGCAGCACCTCTTCGACCTGGGCCACCAGGTACGCCCGGTCCGGGTGGCCGCCCAGACCGAGACGTTGCCGGTGGGAGCGGCGGAGCTCCTGGCCCACCTGCGTGAGGCGCCCGCCTACGTCACCGGGCGCCAATGGGATCTGCTCGCCTGGAACGACGCCATGAGCGCCGTGTTCGGCGATCCGGCCGGCCTGCCGGCTGAGGCCCGGAACGTCGTCTGGATGATGTTCGCCATCCCGGAGCTGCAGACGATGATCGAGGACTGGGCGGGGCACGCCCAGCGCGTCCTCGCCCAGTTCCGCCTCGACTGGGGCCGCTACCGGGGCGACCCCCGCTTCGCTGAGCTGGTGGCTGACCTCTCCGCGCGCAGCCCCGAGTTCCGGGCCTGGTGGCCGCTGCACCATGTGCAGGGGCGCCAGAACCTGCAGAAGACGGTGACCCCGGCGGGGTACGGGCGGCCCATCACCTTCCGCCAGTCCACCTGGCTCCTCTCGGAGAGCCTGAACGTCAAGCTCGTCATCTACACCCCCGACGACGCCGAGCAGGCAGAGCATGCGCGGGCCTGCCTGCAGGCGTACGGGGAGGCCACGGCGACCGCGTAGGGCGGGCCGACGGGGCGCCGGCCAACTGGACCAACGAACCAGGAGATCGCGCTGTCCCTTGACGCCCAGATTGCCTCGGTGGCGTCGAGGTCGCGGCTCATGCGGCCGAGGAACCATGTCCCGAGGCGGTTGAGGTGCCCGTCGGGTCGCCTGCACCGTGTGCGCCATCTCGCTCATGAGCGCCGCGTCTGACTGACGCGTCAGGAGCGCGGGAGGCAGGGCCCCCGCCGTCGAGCCGGTGCGCCACGAGCTCGGTGGCCCGCGCCGTATCCGACGCCGAGCCGCTCGACGCCTCGCCGAGCAGCACGCGCTCGGCCGCGAGCCCGCCCAGGGCGACCGCCGCTTGATCGAGGAGGGCCCCGTCGCCCAGGATCCGCCGCCGTCGCTCGTCGGCCCCCACGTGCGTTTCCCCGCCCTGCAGGCGGCTGATGCGCACCGCCGGCACCGTCTGGCCTGCGGCGTTGATACCCCGCAACGGCAGACTGTTCCGTTCACAACTGTTCCGTTCCCATCTGGACGCGGGGTCGACGCGGATCGATACTCGGTACCCACGCGAGAACAGGCAGGGGTACGCAGGGTGCGGTTGTCACGGCGAACGGGCATCGCACTCCAGCGTCGATCCTCGTTCGTCGTGATCGTCGCGGTCGTTGGCCTCCTGCTCGGCGACGCCCTCGCGGCACCGCCGCCGGTCGCCGCGGCCAGCTGCGTCACGATCGTCGGGGCGACCTGGAACCCGACCACGGTCGTCGTCCCCGGGCCGGGCCAGAACGAGGAGT
>JAJYJR010000338.1 GCA_021789355.1 Chloroflexota bacterium
TTCGATCTCGCCGTCCCGCCAGCGGCTGAGCGTGAACATGACGGTCTCCGTCGGAACCTCGGGCACGGAGACGTTTTCGCGTGCCAGGAGCTGCACCAGCGCCTGGGCGATCTCCGCCCGGTTCCGTCCGTAGGAGACGCGCAGGACATGGGCGGTCTCCAGCACTGACAGGATCGACAGGGCCAGTGGCCGGTCGGAGTCGATCACGGTCGCCGCCGCCGCGGCGCGTGCGGGGTCGTCGCCGACGAGGTACCGCACGACCACGTTGGTGTCGATGTAGGCGACCCCGGCGGGCGACTCTCGGACGCGCCGTGGGGTCATCGCGGAGTGTTGTCCTTGCCGGGTTCGGGTGTGGGGAGGGGCCGGGGCGCCGAGGCACGCTCGTCCTCGGCAACGCCGCGCGCCACCGCCTCGTCTTCCCCGGCGCCCGGCGCCGCGGAGCCGGGCCCGTGCTGCCCTGCCAGCGCGCCAAGCAGCGACCGGCGATGCGGTCCGGGCACGAACGTCACCACGAGCCGACCGTGCTCGATCGACTGGACCGCCACGTCCCGCGGCCGGATTCCCAGCCGCTCACGGATGGGCTTCTCGATCGTGATCTGCCCGCGTTCACCTACCAGGACGCCGGTTCCATATCCCATGCCATGAGTATGCGCGCCCTGGAGCGCACCGGCAACCGCGTTCGGTCAGGGCGCGGCGGGATCGATGTACCGGCACCGGGGGGCGACCGGGCAGCGCGCGCAGGCCGGTTTGCGGGCGGAACAGGTCCTGCGCCCGTGCGTGATCAGGTTGACGTGCGCCTCGTACATCCGGTCGCGCGGGAAGACCTCGAGGGCGATGTCGTGGGCGCGGTCGGCCGGAGTGCCCGCCGGGACCAGCCCGATCCGCGTGGTGACCCGGTGGACATGCGTGTCGACCGGCATCAGTGGCAGCCCGAAGCAGAACAGCAGGACCACCGACGCGGTCTTGGGCCCCACGCCGTCGAGGCGCACCAGCCAGTCCCGCGCCTCCCGCGGCTCCATTGCCGCCAGGAAGTCGAGCGCGTAGTCGCCGCGCTCCTCGCGGATCCGCCGCAGCACACCCTGGATGCGGGGTGCCTTCTGCCGTGCGAGTCCGCCGGAGACGATGGCCGACGCGACCTCCTCGACCGGCGCACGGGCGACGGCGTCCCAGCCCGGGAGCCGGCTGGCCAGCTCGTCGAACGCCCGCTCGGCGTTGAGGTCGCTGGTGTGCTGCGACAGGATGGTGAGGATCAACTCGTCGGTCGGTGGGCGGCGTGGCTGCCACTCGGGGATGCCGTACAGCTCGCGGAGCGCCCCCAGCACGAACGAGACGAGGCCCGGACGCGCCTCTCCCCCCGCGGCCACCCGCCGGGGGGCACGGGCGGTCAACCCATTCGCTCCGCGATCCGTCCGCCCAGCGACACGAGCCGGGCCACGCGCTCCGCGGCGCGCTCGATCGGTGCCGCCCCGGCGGCCATGGCCGCCTCGAGGCCGCGGTGGTCCTCGCACGCCGGCAGGACCACGGCGTCCAGCGCGGCCAGGGCCTCGATCCCGTCCGGCTCGGTGCTGCCGGCGATCGCCACGCACGGAACTCCGGCATGCCGCGCCCGCCGCGCCACGCCGAAGGCGGTCTTGCCGAAGGCGGTCTGCGCGTCCACGCGGCCCTCGCCGGTGAGCACCAGTGATGAACCGGCCAGGCGGTCCCCGAAGTGAACCAGTGCCATCACTTCTTCGACACCGCGACGCACGGGGAGCGCGGCGAAGTGGCCGGCGATGGCGAGGAGGCCGGCCACCGTCCCGCCCGCCGCGCCGGCACCCGGCACGTCTCTGATGCTGCGCCCCGCGGCCGCCTCGAGCACGTCCGCGTAGTGCGCGAGCGCGGCGTCGAGCTCCCGGACCTGCGTCGGGGAGGCGCCCTTCTGCGGCCCGTAGACGGCCGCGGCGCCGTCCGGCCCGAGGAGCGGGTTGGTCACGTCGGAGGCGATCGTGAGGCGGACCTCGGCAAGGAGGGGTGAGAGGCCGCGCAGGTCCACGCGGGCCAGCCGGGCGAGCATGGCACCGCCGGGCGGCAACTCGTCGCCGTTCGCGTCGAGCAACCGTGCGCCCAGCGCAGCGAGGATCCCGGCACCGCCGTCGGTGGTCGCGCTCCCGCCGACTCCCAGGACGATGTCGCGAACGCCGAGCCCGATGGCGGCGGCGAGCGTGAGGCCGGTTCCGAAGGTGCTCGCGGCCCCGGGATCCCGCTCGTCCGGGCCCACTCGCGCGAGGCCCGAGGCGTCGGCCAGCTCGACCACTCCGCGTTCGCCCGAGCGCAGGAAGCGCGCGTCGATGGCCCGGTCAAGCGGATCGCGGGAGGCCGCGGGCAGCCGCTGCCAGCCCGGATCGGCCGCCAGCAGGGCGTCGAGCAGGCCGGCCCCGCCGTCGGACAAGGGGCAGCGATCGATCGCGTCGTCGGGCCGTGCCCTCGTCCACCCCGTCGCCATCGCGCCAGCGACCTGCACGCTGGTCAGGGAGCCCTTGTACGAGTCGGGCGCGACCAGCACGCGCAGCGGCGTCATGAACGCGCCCTCGTGCCCCGGCCCGGTGACCCGGGCGAGTCGGCTGCCCCGCCGGCGACGCTCACGACGTGGCCTTTCGCCGTTCCAGGTACTCCGGGATCCGGATCATGGGCGGCCGCTCCTGGTCGGCCAGCTCGATGACCTCCAGCGAGAGCCGGTTCGGCGAGGAGCGCGGCAGCTTCATGGTCGAGCCGAGCTCCGCGAAGAGGTGCGCCCGGTGCCGCTCCTCGAGCCGCTTCATGACCGCCTGCAGGATCACGAAGCTCATGCGCGAGAGCCCCTCGAGCTCCTGGTTGCGGTGGACCCGGCGCTCGAGGTCGACCTGTCCCAGCCCCTCCAGGCCCACCCGCTCGATGGCGTCCATCAGGTGGCCCATCTCGACCGCGTAGCCGGTGAAGAAGGGGATGGTCTCGAGCAGCGTGCGCCGTCCGGCGTACTCCCCGGCCAGCGGCTGGATCATCCCCGAGAGCTCGGGAAAGAAGAGGTTGATCAGGGGCCGCGCGACGAGCTCGGTGACGCGGCCGCCGCCGCCCTCGCGGAGCACCCCGCCCTCCACGATGGGCCGCTGGTAGTAGCCCTTGACGTACTGGATGCGCGACTCCGTCAGCAGCGGACCGAGGGTGCCGTATGCCATGCGCGGCTCCCAGTCCTGCACGTCGGTGTCGCACCAGACCACCAGGTCGCCCGTGGTCTCGTAGAGGCTCTTCCAGAGCGCCTCGCCCTTGCCCCGGTACGACCCGTACGCGGGCAGTACGTCGGGATGCCGCACCACGCGCGCGCCCTCGCCGGCCGCGATGGAGCAGGTGTCATCGGTGGAGGCCGAGTCGATCACCAGCAGCTCGTCCACCAGCGGAACCTGTTCCATCAGCGCCTCGCGCGCGGTCCGCACGATGGGGCCCACCGTGGCCGCCTCGTTGAGCGTGGGCAGCACCAGGCTGATCGTGACGTTCTGGCGCTCCTTGAGCGCGACCAGGCGGTGCAGATCGGCGAACTCGCCGTGGTGGTAGTTCGATTCGGCGAACCAGCGGTCGACCCTGGCCGGGACGCTGCGCACCTGCTCGGCCGCCCGATCGACCGACTCGAGCGTCTCGGCCTGCTGCGCGGCGCGCTCGAAGGTGGCATGGCTGGGCGCTTCCTTGGTCCGCACCACGATCACCGTCGTGCGGGCCTTCTGCGCGATGGCCTCGGGAAGCACCCCGAACAGGCCGCCGGACGCCGCTGCCGGGCCCTGGCTCCGGCCGGGCGTCGCGGCGCGACCCGCGCTTGCGGCCGCCGGCGCCGTGCCGCTGGCACCGCGCTGCGCGACCGACGCCCCCATCACGAGCAGGTCGGCAGACTCCGCCTCCCGCAGGATCGCGTTCCGCACGTGCAGCGCCTCGCGCACGAGCGGGACCGAGCGGCCCCGGGCGTGCTGGCGGATGAACCCCTGGAGCGCCCGCTCGGCCTGCGCGCGAACGGGCTCCCCGGCGCCCGGAGGCAGGATGTGGAGGACCGCCACCTCCGCGTCCATGCGGCGACCGAGCGCGTCGGCGAACCGGAGCGCCAGCTCGGCGTGGGGACCGCCGCGGACGGGGACCAGGATCCTGCGCACCTCGCCGACACCGCGCTGCTTCACCACGGCGATGTCGCACGGCGCGTCCCGGACGACCGCGTCGATGGTCGGCGTGAACACGGCCTGTGCGCCGCGACGCCCGCCCGGCGTGCCGCTCCAGCCGAACACGATCAGGTCGGCGTCCTCCTCGGCCGCGGTCTCCTGGATCCCCTCGGCGGCGCGCCTCCCGATCCGGACCAGCGTGCGCAGTTCCACGCCCTCCGGCACGAAGTCCTGAACCTGCTGGAGCAGGCGGCGCGCGTGGCGGGCGCGCGTGGCGCCCTCCGACATCGGCACGCCCTCGGGGATCTCCACGATCCCGAGCGCGATGAGGTACCCGCCGCGGTCCATGACGGAAGCGCCGATGCGGACCAGGTCCGCGGCGGTGCGCGGGTTGGCGAGCGGGATCAGGATGCGCCCGGGGAGATGGGCGGTCATGTGGGTGCGTTCCCTGCCACCGGCCCGTCGCCGTCCGCCTGCGCAACCTCCTGCCAGCGCGAGACAAGGTAGGACTTGGCCAGCTCGAAGGCGCGAGCCTGCCGCTCGACCACGGCCTCCGCCTGCTCCCCGCCCAGGTCCCGCACCTCCAGCAGGAGGCCGGCCACGCGGCCGAAATAGAGCGGGACGAGGGCGGCCACCAGCCGATCCACCGGCAGCACGCGGCGGCGGGCGGCCACGCATACGTCGTACACCACGCGCGCCCAGGCCTCGTCGGGGAACGCGAAGTCGCCTGGCTCGAGGGGGCGTGGGGCGTCGGCACGGGCGGCGCGGTCGGCGGCGGCGCCCGCGTCGCTGGCGAGCTCGCGCACCAGCTCGGCGGTCTGTGGGGCGAGCATCAGGTCCCATTGCTCGGCCTGCGCCAGGCGGCCTCGGTGGAACTCCTCCAGGAGCCGCAGGAAGTCGATCTGCAGGGGGGGCGGCTCGACGATCCGCTCGAAGCCGTACGCGGGGACGTCGTGCGAGCCGCGCACCTGCAGCCAGCGGTCGGCGTGGCGCTCGGTGAGCCGGAGGATGGTGGAGAGGACCTGGCTGAACATGGGACCAAGGTCCGATCCCGGATCCTTGGGGTCGTGCACCTTGGCCCCCAGGCGGGCCTGGCACACGGCGAACCCACCGGCGATCGCGGTGGTCGTCATCCAGATGTCGACGCCGAACCGGCTGACGTCGGGGGTCCAGTCGTCCCGCTCCAGGTAGTGGTCCACCAGGTCGCCGCTGACGCCGAAGTCGCCGCCGATGGGCTGGCGGATGCGCAGCCCGTAGAGGGCGCGGGTCAGTGGGTACGTGACGGTGTTCGTGATCGTCCCGTCGTTCTTGTGACGGGCGTAGAGCGGCGACACGAAGTCAAAGCCGCCTTTCAGGATGGGCCCGGCCAGGAGCTCGATCCACTCGGGCAGGATCGAGCGGAGGTCCGAGTCGACCACCACCAGCGCCTGCACTTCGAGCGCGCGGGCGATCTCGAACACGGTCCGCAGGGCCGCGCCCTTCCCGCCGACGCCGTCGACCTCGGGGTAGGTCAGGCTGATCCGCTGGAGCCGGTTGCGGGGACGCACCAGGAGGATCCGCTCGACGTAGTCGGGGGGCTCGGTCTCGACCACCACGCGTTGCGTGCCGTCGGGCGAGCCCGCGTCGGCGTTGACCAGCACCGGGCGCAGGTCGGGGAAGTACTGCACCAGGCCGGCCTGCGCGGCGCGCGCCACGTGGCCGATGGTGGCCGCGTTCCGGAAGCTCGGGATGCCCACCATGATGTCGGCGCGTCCCACGCGCTCGACGGCATCGCGGAGGGCCGGCGGGAGTGGCGACGGCATGGCCCTACTGTAGTCCAGCCGGCCTCGATCAGCGCCCCGTGCGTGGCAGAGCCGTCACGTGCCGCGGCGGTTCCTCGAACGTCACGGCGCCGGGTCCGCCGACATCGATCAGGGCGTCCGGCGGGAGCTCCCGCGCGAGGATGTGAAGCGTGTCGTCGGCCGGGGGGAGGCCCGCGGCCACGAAGGCGGCCGTGCGGGTCGCCACCATGGGCGCCCCGTCCGGCACGCGGAGGCGCAGAGGCCGCCCGAGGGCCGCGCGGGTGGCCACGGCCAGCTCCAGCACCTCGTCGCCGTCCCCGGCCACGAGCGCCGCCCACGGCCGTTCGTCGGCCGCGATCGCCTCGCCGAGCGGCACGATCGCCAGCGCCCACCGCACGCGGCCGCGCAGGTCGCCGCGCTCGAGGACGAGAACGTCACCGGACCGGACGTGTGACGCGAACCGGTCGATCGTCAGCTCCTGGAAGGCCCAGCTGCGGAACTCGTACAGGCGGTCCCCGAGCGCGAACGTCGGATCGGCGTCGATCCGACGCCACCATGGCGCCCACTCCTCGGGAGCGGCGCGCGGGTCGAGCATCAGGCCGGCAC
>JAJYJR010000339.1 GCA_021789355.1 Chloroflexota bacterium
GCAAGGACCGATAGCGCGAGCGCTGCCAGGAACGGCAGGCGGGTCGCCACGAGGCTGTACGCGATCATCGCGACCGCGTACAGCAGCTTCGTCGTGGGATGCGTCGCGTGAACGAACGATGCGCCGGTCTGGAAGAGGGTGCCGGACGTGCCAGACACAGTGGCGCTATGCGACCGCGGCCTGGCGGTTCCGGGTGATCCCAGGGAACTTCGCGGCGTACGAGACAGGGATGTTCCGGGCGACGGCGTACGCGATGATCGAGCTGATCATCTTGTCCGCGAGTGCGGTGATGAACGTCGCCTTGAGAACGGCCGCGACGAGCTTGCTGCCGCTGGCGAGGAAGAACGCGGTGACCGCGTCGGAGCCCGCGCCGGTCGCCCCGCCGAACACGACGACGGTGATCGGAGCAGAGACCACGGTCCCCACGAGCGGGAGGATCAGACCGGCGATCGCGGCCATCCACCAGTGACGGTAGAACCCGAAGTACACGAGGACGCCAGCCGTGATGCCAATGGCGGCGTTGGTGATCGCATAGGGGATGTAGGTCGGTGTGGTCACGAGACCGACGACCACGTTGGTAAGAATCCCTGCCACCGCTGCCACCCACGGACCGGCCAGGACCGCGGCGAGGATCGTACCGATCGTGTCGAGGTAGATCGGCAGGTTGAGGAAGACCGTGATGAAGTGGAGGCCCGCGTTGATGGCCACCGCGATCGGGATGAGGACGATGGCCATCGGCGTGAAACTGCCGGACACATCCCAGAACGAGCGCATTGACTGCTCTCCTACGTCCGCAAACGCATGACCATGAAGGTGAAGAGGCTGGGGATCAGGTAGCTGTCGGCATAGGCACACACCCTCCCTGCGGCATCCAGGCTTGAATGGCACATCACGACGACGGGCGTCGAGGGGGAAATCTCCAGCTGGCGGCCGACGGACTGGCCGGCTTTGGCCGCCGAGATGGTGGCTCGCACGCGCTGGATGGGCGCGCCGGTGAGGGCATCGAGGATGGGGAGCATCTCGCCGTCGAACCCGACCAGCAGCTCGTCGAGCCGCGCGGATCCCGGCACGTAGTCGATGAGCAACGCCGCGGGACGATTGTCTGCCCGGTAGACGCGGCTGACCGCCGTGAAGCGGCTGCCGGTCGGCCGCCCGAGCGCCCGGGCGGCAGCCTCACTCCTGACCCGGCGCCGGATCGCGATGTCGTGAACGCTCGGCGTGAAGCCCGACGCGGCGATCGAGGCTGGGACAGACTGGAGGCGGTCAAGGTGGTTCGTCACGGTCGAGGCGTCGTCAACCACGAAGTTCCCGATGCCATGCCGTCGCACCACGTGCCCCTCGCGCTCCAGCTCGAGCAGCGCGTTTCGCAGGGTCGTGCGGCTGACGTTCAGCGACGCGGCAAGGACATCCTCGGAGGGCAGCCGGTCGGTCAGTGCACCGCGGCGGATCCCATCGAGGATCTCCTCCTTGGCGCGACGGTGGAGCGGCGAGTGATCCCCGACCGGCCGGACTGCTGGCATTCCCGTTGTCATCGGACGTCCAACATCTACTGACGTGAGATGCCCGAAATCGTATCCTCCGTGTCAAGGGGTCAAGGCTCAGCCGGTTGCGAATCGACGAGGTCCCCGTCCTGTACCGACCGGTCGAGCCACGAGGCGGCCGGCTCGGGCGCGAGCTTGCTCGTGGCGCGCATCGTTCACCGACGCGACGTGGAACGCGCGGTGACCACGCTCCCATGGGCGGACCGCTTCTTGCCGGGCCACAGCGCACCGAGTGCGCTCACGAGGCACGGCGTCCGCCATCGCCGGCCGGCGTGCAACGCGGAACCCGTTCGAGGCGCCTCGGCCGCTTCGTCAGCCCCCGGCGTGGTCCGCGAGGCGATCCCAGAGCGCGTCGGGCTGGATCAGCTCGGCGGCGGCCGCGAGGAGCCGCTGCTGTTCACGCCACGCGGCACGTGCCTCCAACGCGTCCTGCGGTTCGAAGGTCACCCGGTCGCCGGGCCGCAGCTGGCCGAGACGAGGCCATTCCCAGCGGGGCACGGCCCCGACGACTGGGTAGCCGCCGATCGTCGGCCCGTCCACCAGGAGGACGAGGGGCCGTCCGTCGGCGGGCACCTGGATGGCGCCAGGGGCGACCGGGTGCGACAGGATCTCGCGACCTGCCGGCATGGCAGCACCCTCGAGCCGTATCCCCATCCGGTCGCTGGCGGACCCGACCCGCCAGGCGGTCGCGGTGAGCGCCTCCGCCGCGTCCGTCGGCAGGTGGCGCAGATCGGGACCGGGGACGAACCGGATCGGGCCCGGACGGACGGCCGGGTGTGGGGCCATCCGCGCCGGCCAGGTGCGACCGGTGCCGCCGAGGTCGCCCCGGCGGGCTGGCTCCAGCAGGTCCCCGGCGCGCAACGGGCGGCCGTCGATGCCACCCAGTCCGGCCTGAACACAGGTGGACGCGGATCCCAGGACCTGCCGTGCCGTGGCGCCGCCGGCGAGGCCGATGTACGCCCGCATGCCCGTGGGCGATCCGGCGAACCGGATCTTCGAGCCCGCCGGCAGGAGATGCGCGGCCCCGGTCCGGAGCAGGCGCCCGTCGTCCAACTCGGCGCCGAGGTCGGCCCCGGCGAGCGAGACCGTGCACGTCTCGATGGCACGCAGCTGTGCCCCGCCCAGGGTCACCTCCACCGCGACGGCGTCCGGCGGCGCCTCGGCGAGCACGTTCGCCACCGCGAGTCCCCACGGGTCGCAGGCGCCCGACAGGGGCACCCCGAGGCGGGCGAGCCCGGGCCTTCCGCGGTCCTGGAGGGTCAGCAGCGGGCCGGGGGTGACGACTTCCAGCACGGCTCAGCGGGGCACGAACCGGACCCGGTCGCCGGGGGCGAGAAGCGCGGGCGGCTCGCGGCGGGCGTCCCAGAGCGGCGCGTCGGTCCGCCCGATCAAGTGCCACCCGCCGGGGCTCTCGAAGGGGTAGATGCCCGTCTGGCGGCCGGCGATGGCGACGCTGCCGGCCGGCACGCGAACGCGCGGTGTCGCGCGACGAGGCACGTCGAGCGGCGCCGGGACGACGCCGAGGTACGGGAAGCCGGGCACGAACCCCAGGACGAGGACGCGGTACTCGACGCCGGCGTGAAGCGCCACCACCTGGTCCTCCGACAGGCCTGTCCGTGCGGCAACATCCTGGAGATCCGGTCCCTCGGCACCGCCGTACCGCACGGTGATCTCGTGGAGGACGCCGTCCTCGGCCGTCCGTGGCCGGTCCGTCTCCATCAGGACGTTCTCCAGGAGCGATCGGAGCGTCGCCTCGGCGCAGCGATCGGGGTCGAACGGGACGAGCACACTGGCGTGCCCGGGCACGGCCACGTCGAGACCCGGCACCGACGGACGTCGGGCCGTGAGTTCGGCCGCTGCGCGACGCGCCCACGCGTTGGCCCGGAGGTCGAGTCCGTCGGAGAGGGTGACGATGAGGGCGGCGTCGCCCATCCGGTCGACGCGCGGCGGGCGTCGGGCGTCGGGCGGATCAGCCATCCGCTGCGCGGACCTCGATGCCTGCGGCGGCGAGGGCTCGCCTGACCGCGGCGGCGATCGCGGGTGCCCCGGGCGTGTCGCCGTGGATGCAGATCGTGTCGGCGGGAACCGGGATCGTGGAGCCGTCGGCCGCGGTCACCCGCGCATCGCGCGCGATGGCGACCGCCTGGGCCGCGGCGAGATCCGGATCGTCGTTGAGCGCGCCCGGCAGATCGCGCGGGCGCAGGTGCCCGCCGGCATCGTAGACGCGATCGGCGAACCCCTCCGTCAGGTACCGCAGGCCCAGGTCCGAGGCCGCGACGAGGAGCGCCGAACCCGGTGGCCCCACGAGACGGAGCCCCGGGTCGAGGCGGGCGACGGCGGTCACGAACGCCCTCGCGGCTGCGGTGTCGGCGGCGACGTGGTGGTAGAGGGCGCCATGGGGCTTCACGTGCGCCAGCCGGCCACCCTCCGCGCGGACGATTCCGGCGAGCGCGGCCACCTGGTAGAGGACGGCCGCCTCGAGCTCATCGGGCGCCATCGACATCGCGCGTCGCCCGAACCCCACCAGGTCCGGGAACCCGGGATGTGCACCGATGGTCAGGCCCGCGTCGAGCGCCGACCGGATCGTCCGCCGGATGGTGAGCGGGTCGCCGGCGTGGAAGCCGCAGGCGACGTTGACGGACGTGAGGTGCGGCATGAGGGCGGCATCGGCGCCCATCTGCCAGGGGCCCAGGCTCTCGCCCACATCCGCGTTCAGATCGATCCAGGCGGCCACGGGGCCATCCTACGCGACCTGATGCGCCCGGTCGAAGCTCGTGCGAGCGCCTCTGCCCTCGCGGCAGGGTGTGACCCACCCCGCGAGCACGCCGCACGGCTCCACGCAGGGGCTACGGACCGGCCGGCGTGTAGAGCGCCCCAGTCCGAACGCCGAGCATCGCGGACCCGCTCGCGCGCGGGAGGACGCCCGCCAGAGGCGTGGCGCTCGCGCCGGGCACGTCGTGGCAGAGGAGGCACTCGGAGGTGGTGCGGGTGCGGTGATCGACCGGCAGGGCCCCCACCTTCGCCGCCACGTGGCACGTGAGGCAGTCGGTCTCGCCCGAGACGGTCGCGTGCGCAGGGATCGGGGGCTGCGTCTCCGGGAGTCGGTGACACAGCCAGCAGACCTGCTGGGAGCGGTGCGTCATGTCCGCTGGCAAAGGTGCCGTCGTGCCGTGGCAGTCGAGGCACGCCGTGTTCTGCAGCTCTCGGTGGGGCCGGGAGAGCGGAGCCGGCAGGTTGCCGGGTTTGTGGCACGTCAGGCACGCCGCCGCGTGGATGCCCGTGTGGCCGGGCGCCGTGGCGACGAGGCTCTGGGTGGAGTGGCACGAGGTGCACTTCGTCCAGCCCTCGAGCGGGTGCCCCATCGCGGGGATGGGTCGCAGCCCGATCATCCCGCCGTTGGTCAGGTGGCACGCGCTGCAGTCGGCGCTGGCGGGCACGGCCCCGCCCATGCCCGGCAGCACGCCCGCGAACGGCGAGGCGGATGCGGGCTCGGATCCCGATGTGGATGCGGGCGACTGGCCCGTCCCGACGACGGCCGGGGGGGCGTCGGCGTGGGCAAGCTGGGGGAGGACGGCGTTCACGAAGAGGAAGCCGCCCAGCCCGCACGTCGCCGAGGCGAGTGCTGCGACGGTCAGCCAGTACCCGTGCCGACGCAATGCCCGGCGGATCACGAATCACCTCCGGGCGGCTCCGGCTCGAGCGGCGGCTCCGCGGGCCGCGGGCCCGGAAGCTCGACCGCCGGCCCGACGCTGACCACCGGCGCGTGGGGAACGGCGTGCTCGTCCCCGAGTACGGTAGCCTCCCCGGCGACCACGGCTTCGTGCGACCCGTCGACCCGTTGCGCTTCCTCGGCGGACCAGGCGCCGTCTGGCACGGCCTGCGTCTCGGCCGCGGGGTCGGTCAGCGTCCCGCCGACGGCCAGGACGTCCGATCCAGTCTGCCCGGCCCGGAGGTCCGACGCTGCCGCACGGCCGCCCCGGTCCTGGAGTCGCAGGACGCGATCGCGGTAGCCCCGGATCGCCGCCGGCGAGAGCACGGCATGGACATCCGTCTCGCCGAGGTCGAGATATCGCTCGGCGAGGGTGTACGCCATCGCGACGAACGTCGCCGCACCCACGAGGATGCCGATCTCGACGAGCGACGGCGTGTACGCGGCGTACGGTGCGGAGACCACGCCGGACACCGCGGTCGTTGGCGCGATCTGCCCGGCGGCCACGAACGTCAGCCGGTCCACGAACACCCCGACGATCGCCAGGCTCGCGGCAGCGAACAGGCCCCCGGCGTTCCTGGTCCACGGCAACGCGATGAGCGCGAGGGGAACGAGGAGGCCGCCGATGACTCGCACGCCCCAGAACTGCATGGCGAGCGGTCCGGTGACGAGCGCCTCTGTTGCCCGGACCAGGGCCACGTCGTCCGAGACGTACCCGACGCCGATCTGCCGGGCCACCAGGGCAGCAACGACGACGAGCCCGATCGCCAGGGTCAGCCGGATGGCCGGAAGCGCCGTGGTGGTGGCTCGCTCGAAGCCCGTGAGGCGGAAGCGGACCACCGCCCCGAACGCCATGCCCAACAACGCCGTGCCGGAGAGGAAGGCCGACGCGACCATCAGCACCGGGGTGAACGGGCCGTGCCAGAACGATCGTGCGGCCAGGACGCCGAACACGGCGCCGAGCGTCGCCGGCGCGATCACGGCCATGCACGACGAGAAGAGGCAGGCGAACCCGTGGATCCGCGCGTGGCCCCGGAACATGCTCCACACCTCGAGGAGCAACGAGCCGAAGTAGATCCCGTAGAACACCCCCATCCACCACATGGGCGAGGACGGCGTGGGGTTGAACATCGCGCCGAAGACCAGCCGCACCGGGTAGTGCAGGTCGAGGGCGATGATCCCGAACGCCGTGGTGAGGCAGAGAACCGCGAGGACGGCATGCCGTCTCTCGAGCGGGCGGAAGCGGTCGATCCCGAAGACGGTGGGTCGCG
>JAJYJR010000340.1 GCA_021789355.1 Chloroflexota bacterium
CCAGCGCCGTCGGCACGCAATTCCTCCGTAGTGCTTTTCGCGTTGACGCGGCAGACCACAAGATGTAGATGCGCTGGCTCGCTGCGACGTTCATGACCCAAGGAGCCATGCAAGGAGCGCCGACGGAACAGCGAGCATGTCCTCGTCGCGCGCGAGCGCGCGGCGGGTGGCGACGACACCACCGCCGCCCCGAGCTGCAATCGCTCGACTCGCAGCGCGCCAGCCCGTATCCACGTACTTGGACTCGAAGCCAAGACCCAACCGTGCGCCGACGAAGTCGATCTCGGTCCCTGAGTTCGGGTTCACCCAGTACCGCACCTCGGCCATCTCCATGAACGCTCCCGGCAGCTCGCGCTCGATCGCGCGATGCAGGGCAAGCGCCGTCTGCTGCTCGCTGACGTCGGAGGCAGCAGGCTCGGCCGCGCTCGAGTCCACGAGCCGGGGGAGACGTGCCAGCAACGGGTCCGTGAAGTAGAACTTCCGCTGGGCCCTCAGGTTCGGCCGGCCGTCGTTGTCCTTGTAGCAGCGGAAGCCGAGGAAGGCAGTGACGAGTTCGGTGATGCGGGCGTCGGCCTGTTCATTGTCGGCGAAACCCACGTCCCGAGCCAGATCGGAGAGATTGATCGGGGCGGCGAGCGAGCGCGCCAGCCGTTCGATGAAGGCAAGGGCCTCCGGTGGCGTGGTCCGCATGGACCGGAACGCCTCGCCCCGGACGACATTCCAGAGGTCGCGGACGAAGGCCGGGGCGACGTCGCCGGTGTCCATGAACGACGAGACGGCCGTCGGGTACCCGCCGACATGCAGGTAGTTCTCCCAGGCGTCGACCAGCTGGGGGATGAACACCTGGAGCTCCTCGAGGATGGCCGGCGCGTCGCTGAATACGTCTCGCGGCCGCATCGTCGAGATCGCGGGGACGTGGGCGTCTGCGCCCGTCACGGCGCAGAAGGAGCGGAATGACATCGGCAACAGGAGGCGCTCGCCCGCGCCTGCCGGCTCGCCGTGGCGGCCGGCGAGGTTGGCAACTCCGTCCTGGAGTCCGGCCGAGGAGGACCCGGTGAGGACGACGCAGTCATCTCTGAACGGCGTCGTGTCGCGCTCGTCCTTGATGATCGCGTGCCAGTCGTCGATCGAGGTGATTTCGTCGATGAACCAGTGTCGGGGCCCCGTGATGGCGGGGAAGCGGCTCCGTCCAAGGTGAAGCATGCGCCGCAGGTCATCGCCCCGAAGACCGTCGCAGGAGAAGTAGAGGATGGAGCGCGGGTTGGCGGCGACCGACACGTCGTGCGCGATAGCCCGCTTGAGCTCGACGCTCTTACCGACGCGCCGGGGGCCGAGCAGCAGGTACAGGCCGTTGGGTCGAATGTCGGCCAGAGGTGCTGGCTCGTACGTAATCGAGGCCGCACGGACGGCCTTGAGGTCTGGGTCGCCCCGCTCCCATCCGGCCGGGTCGCGCCACCAGGTGCACTTGTCGGAGAGTCGGGCAAAGAGTTGGGCGTCGTTCATGAGAGGCCAGCCGGTCCCGTTCCTGCCGTCATGTCGGCAATCGAGGTAGGTTGTTTGCCACCATGTCGGCAATCAAGGTATGGTGCTTGCCGATAGCAACGATGGTAGCGACGGAATCGCCACCGTCAAGTACGGTCGTCTTCGGCTGAGCGTGCGGCTCGCCGTCCGAGTGAGGTTCCTGCGTATCGACCATGGCGGGAACGTTATCCAGGAAGTTGCGGCTCGCGGGCGGGTGCACGCGGCGCGCGTCACGCCGGCGATCCCGGGCCCGTGCGTGAGTGGCGGGGTGCGTGGCGCCGCGGACCGTCAGCTGGGACCCCGGCGAGCGGCGAGACGGCGCATCCGTGGATACCGGTCCCCGGGCGGTAGTTACGCAGGGAACGGGCCCTCGGCGCCGATAGTGTGCTGCGGGTGCAAACGCCGCAGGGAACCGGCCCCTGGCGCCGGATAGCGTGCTGCGGGTGCAAACGCCGCAAAGTCCGCAGAGTCCGCCGATGGCGCGGCGGTCGAGAGGGGGGCGCCGTGCTCTCGGCCGGTGCGCCGATGACATCACTTCTTGACATCTGACATCGTGCACCTATCATCATCGACATGCCTGCCGAGCACCCCACCCGATCCGTCTTCCCGCTGCGCTTCGAGAACGCGCGCACCCGTGAGCTGCTGCGGGTCATTGCGGAGCGGCGGCACACGTCGATGAACCAGCTCGCGGAAGAGATGATCGAGCGCGAACTCCAGGTGCTTGCGCTGGGCCTCGAGAGCAGCCTGTCGAGAACGATCGAGCTGCTGCGCTCGTATCGCGGCGAGGGGCGCGCGGAGGCGTGGGCCGCGTTCGCCGATGCCGAGGGGCTCCCGGAGCCGATCGCCGCCCGCCGGACGCAGGTCGACGAGGATCCCTTCGGGGTCGCGCGCGCCTTTGAGGTCGGGGTTTGACCCCTGAGGTCGGGGCGTGACCCCTGAGGTCGGGGTTTGACCCCTGAGGTCGGGGCGTGACCCCTGGGGTCGGGGTTTGACCCCTGAGGTCGCGCGCGCCTTCGAGGTCGGGGCGTGACCCTGCCACCCTGTCCGGACTGGAACGAAGAGCGCCCCAGCGACCTGCCCCGGATCATCGCCAACGTCAGGGACCTCTGGCCTGTGGTCGAGGCCGACGCGGGTGCGCGGCCGGCGCCGTCGCTGGCGATCGCCCTCGAGTGGCACCGCCGGATCTACGATCGTGTCGCGGTGCCGCATGCCGACTACGTCGGCAATGTGCGCGACAGCGATCCGCGGTTCCCATGCCTGATCGACTACGAGGTGGCCGTTGGAACCTCCCGCGGCGTGCGGGCACGAGAGGTCCCGGCGGCGCTCGACGCCTTCGTGCGAGCGACCGCCTCCGTCGTGTCCGCGCTGGACGCGGTGGTCCCGCCTGGCAGCGTCGGCGCATCTCCTCCGGCCGTCGCGGCAGTCGTGCGCCTGTGTGCCTACGCCCATGGCGAATGGATCCGCATCCACCCATTCGGCAACGGCAGTGGACGAACTGCGCGGGTGTGGGCGAACTGGATCGCCGTGCGCTACGGGCTTCCGCCCTTCGTTCGGATCAAACCGCGACCCGACGACGTGCTCTTCACCGGGGCGGCCGAGATGTCGATGCGCGGAGACCATCGCGCCACGGAGGCGATGTTCGCCTCGATGCTGGGCGACGCGCTGCGCGCCGCGACCGGCCGGACCTGAAGGCGCCCACGAGGCGTTTCCATACCGGAAACACCGCCATGCGGGACCCTCTCGCCTGGCTGGCGATCCACGCGGCGGCCCCGGCCGTGGCCGGCCGGCAGGTGTCGGCGGCCCGTCACACCAATCGGCGGGTAAGTCGGTGCCAAACCGCGGGTAAGGGGCCTCGTCCACACTCGCCCCATGGACGACCAGCGGATCGGCGGCACTATCCGGGTGCTCCGGATCCGGCACACCTGGCGCCAGTCGGACCTTGGGCGCGAGGCGGGCGTGTCGGCGGCTACCGTCTCGCGGCTCGAACGGGGCCACTTCGAGCACCTGTCCGTGGCCACGCTGCGCGCGGTGGCGGCCGCGCTCGACGTCCGGCTCGAGTTGCTCGCGCGCTGGCGGGGTGGGGACCTCGATCGGCTCGTAAGCGCGCGCCACTCGGCCATGCACGAGGCGGTGGCGCGCATGTTCGCCTCCTTGCCCGGCTGGACGATCCTGCCGGAGGTCAGCTTCTCCATCTTTGGCGAGCGCGGGATCGTGGATGTGCTGGCCTGGCACGCCGCAAGCCGCATGCTGCTGGTGATCGAGCTCAAGACGGAGATCGTCGACGTCCAGGAGACAGTGGGCAGGCTCGACACCAAGGGCCGCCTGGCCGCGCGGATCGCGCGCGACCACGGATGGGTGCCGGCACAGGTCGGGGTCTGGCTGCTCGTGGCGGAGAGCGCCGCGAACCGCAGCCGGGTGCGGGCGCACGGGACCATGCTCCGCGCGGCGTACCCGACCGGCGCGGTTGACATGCGGCACTGGCTGCGCGCACCGGCCGGGCCGATCGCCGCGCTCTCGTTCCTGGGCGCGAGCACTGCCCCGGTCCGACGATCTTCGCGTAACGATCATGGCGGGACCGGTGTGCCACAATTCGCGCCCCGCAAGCGGGTGCGCGTGCCGAAGGCGCGTCCCGTGAGTGCCGCGGGTGCGTGACGGGCGCCCGATCCGTGCGTGGATGACCGCGCACGTGCCGCATCGGGCCGTCCGCCGGGGCCTCGGCGAGCGGCAAGACGGCCCCGGCGTGCGGCGAGACGGTCCCGGCGAGTGGCGAGACGGCCCCGGCCAGCGGCGAGACGGCGCGATCCGCGGATACCGGTCCCCGGGTGGTAGTTACGCAGGGAATGGGCTGTCGCGGCCGGCTAGTGTGCTCCCCGTGCAAACGACGCAGGGAATGGGCTGTCGCGGCCGGCTAGTGTGCCCCCCCCTGCAAACGGCGCAGGAACCGGGCCAGGAACCGGGCGTGTCGCGCGGCAGGTGCTGGCTCGGTTCGACGAGCAGCCCAGCCGCGGAGCCGTACGCGCGCGTGCGCCGTCTCTCTGGCCGGCGGTGGCGGCGACCTGAGCGGTACCGCGACCGCGACCGCGACCGCGACCGCTGCCGCTACCAGTGGAGGAACCGCCGGAGCAGCACCGCCGGAGCAGCACCGCCGGAGCAGCACCGCCGGAGAAGCCCGTGACACGAGCCGGCCGGTGCGCCGAAAGTCTTTACGTCATGGTAAAGAACGCCGGAGTAAAGTCCGCCGATGGCAGTCTACGACTTCGAGAGCATCGTCCGTTTCCGAGACCGCGAGGACGAACTCGCCGCGCTCCGCACGTGGTTCGACAAGACCGAGGAGCGACGGGCCCTGGCGATCTTCGGGCGGCGGCGTGTTGGCAAGTCGTGGCTGTTCCGAGCCTTCGCCCACGGTCGCGAGGCGGACATCTTCGTCGCGACGACTCGGGATCTTGCTGACCAGTTGGCGACGTTCGCGCGCGTGCTCGAGCGCGATGGCGAACGGCCTGACCTGCCCGACATCGAGACGTTCTTCCGACTCCTCTACGGGCGAGCTCGGGGAGAGAGCCGGCTTGCGATCATCGACGAGCTGCCCAACCTCCTGCGCGTGGACCGGGCTCTCCCGTCGACCCTTCTCAAGGTCATGGAGGAGGAGGCGGCCGGCTCGAAGCTGAAGCTCATCGTGACCGGCAGCCATGTCGGCATGATGGAGCGCCTGTTCGCGGAGCGAGAACCACTCCATGACCGAGTCCAGCCGCTGCGCATGCGGCCGCTCGACTTCTGGAACGCCAGGCTCCTGCTGGGCGATGGGCCTGCGGACCGTCTGCTGACAGCGTTCGGCATCGCGGGTGGCATGCCCCGCTACCTGGCGGAGCTCGCCGGAGCCACCGACCCTGTCGCGAGACTGGCCGAGCTTTCGCTCGATCCGCTCGGCCCCCTCTTCGACGAACCGCGGGCGATTCTCGGCCAGGAGCTCGAGGCCCCGGCCGTTCACTTCAGCCTGCTGTCGGCACTGGCGGTGGGGCCGGCCGGCTATGGAGACATCCAGAAACGCTCGCGCGTCGACTACGACAAGGTCGGTCGCTACCTGTCGACTCTCGAAGCGCTCGGGCTGGTGACCCCGCGCTTCCCCGTGACGGACCCAGGGCGGGTGAGCCACTCTCGGCTCTACGCGCTGTCGGATGGATTCCTCCGCTTCTGGTTCCGCTACGTGTTCCCGTTCCAGGCAGACCTGGAGGCTGGGCTCGACCCGCAGGTCGTGATCGAGAACGAGATCCTGCCGACCCTGGCGAGCCACCTGGCCCCGACCATCGAGGACATCGCGCGGGAGTGGGTGCGACGAGCTCGGATCGTCAATGCGACCCGGGTGGGCGCCTGGTGGGGGCCGGCCCTCGATGAGTTCCGCCGGACGAACGAGCGGTCGAGCGAGGAGATCGACATCGTCGGGATGCGGGGCAAGCAGGTCGTGCTGGTCGGCGAGGTTCGATGGCGTTCGGACCCGATGGACATCGGAATCCTGGGCGAGCTGGAACGCTTCAAGCTCCCGGCCCTCGCTCAGGTCACCGGGATCAAGGTCGGACGCCCGGTCGTCGTTCTGGTCAGCAGATCCGGCTTCACCCCGGGGCTGATGGAGGTCGCGCATCGGGAGGGGCGGATCGTCCTCGTCGACCCAGAGACGATGGCTCAACCACCAACGGCAGGATGGCAGGAACCCAACCTCCGTCCGCTTGAGCCGACTACACAAGATGCGACGATCGGAACGTAGCAATGCGTACACTGGACGAACTTCCGACCGCACTCGGCGTCCGCGCCCTGACCGCCCTGGGCCAGGCGCCTGATGGACTCCGCCTGTCCGCGATCGCCGACGCGCCCCAGGCCCCTCTGGCCTCCGTCGACGCAGCAGCCGGCCGACTCGCCGCCGCCAGCCTGGTGCACCGCTCCGCGGATCGCCGCTACCGGCTCGGCACGACGCCGCAGGTCGACCTGCTCGTGCGACTCGGC
>JAJYJR010000341.1 GCA_021789355.1 Chloroflexota bacterium
CGGCCGGGCGAGCAGCAGCGCCGCGAGGGCGCCCGAGAGACTCATCGCCGGCTCAATCCTGAGAGCGACCGACGGTCGTCCACGAACGCAGTCGTCATCATCCATTGACTATACAGCTGATGTCTACGTCGATGCGCTCACCCCGTCGCCGCGCGGAAGTTCACGAAGCGCGCCGGCGAGCGCGCAGCCACGGCCTTCCGATGAGAGAGGCCGTGCCAGGCCATATGATCGATGAGGCGGCCATCGCAACCCGAGCGGGGGTTCGCGCCGGACGCGCGCTTGGCAACCCCCGGTCACCCTGGCCCCGGACGGCGGCCCCCACCACCCATACGTCCCCTCTCGCTGGTAAACGGTCGTTCCTGACAGCACGACCTCGGCGTGGTGCTACGAGGGGACAAAGGCGAGTGCCCGGGCGTGGCTCGAAGTGGCCTCGGTCGCCTACATGTTCATCCTGTTGCGCGTCGAGCCACCCTGACCCATTCAGGGGAGTGGCAGGATGATCGGGAACCCGCGCGGGGTTCCGCGCGTCGGGGTGGGCGAGGAGGCAACCCCATGAAGCACCGCGCGGCTGCGATGGTGCTCGTCTCGGTGATCGCGGGCGCCTGCGCGTCGCCGGTCGGTTCGCCGACCGCGCCATCGCCCTCCTCCGGCGCCTCGCCGTCGGGGACGCCCTACGCGCTGTATGTGGCGGACGTGGATGGGCCCCCGATCGACCTCCTGATCGGGGGTCGGCTCGTGGCGCAGGTCGCCTGTTCCGGTTGCACGCTGCTGCGGGCGGGAAGCGGGGGCGTCCCGCAGTTGCCCTGGTCGCTCGACGTGCGCCGGCAGGGCGGCGGCCTGCTCCAGCACTTCGAGGTCCTCGGTGGTGACGACTTGACGCTGCTGCTGCGGGGCGACAGCGTGGCACTCGGGCAGTTCGGCTCGGCCGGCCCCTCGACGGCCCCGGGCGCCTGTGCCCGCTGGGGTTCGTAGGCGGTACCAGGATGCTGAACGAGATGCGGAACGCGGCCCGCCGCAAGCTCCGGCGCGCCTGGCCGACGGCGCTCCTGCTCGTGGCCGTCCTCCTCGTCGTGGTTGCCGTCTCGACGGCCCAACAGGCCGCGCAGCCGCACATCCCGACCACGGTCAACTCCTGGATCCAGGGCACGGTTTCGGTCGGGCCACCGTGCCCGTCCCCCGCAACGGTCGCTCCGAGGTGCGTCTCCAAGCCGCTCGCGGGGGCGATCATCGAGCAGCGGTTCGGCCAATCCGGCGTCATTGACCGGACGACGAGCCAGGCGGACGGCAGCTACGAGTTCGTCGAACCCGGGGGCGGCACCTACACGATCGTCGGTGAAGCGGTCCCGGGCATCTCGGGCACCCCGGCGCCGGTCATGCTCACGGTCGCCGCCGGTTCAGGCGCACAGCTCGATCTGCGCTACACGACGACGAACCCCTGACGCGGGCCGAGCACAGTTCCCCGCGGGGGTTTCGCGGCGTTCGCCAGTCCGCCGGCGCGCGCCGATCAGAGGTTCCGGGGCGATCGGCTCCGGGCGAGTCGGAGGAGCAGCGTCCCGCACCCGAACCCGAGGCCGCCAAAGACGCCTGCCGCCCAGGCCCCGGCCACGCCGCCGATCGCCAGCGCCACCAGGCTCATCGCGCCTTGCGGCGGTCCGGTGAGCAGCATGGCCAGCGCCCACACCATGCCCCCCGCGAAGGCGCCGACGAACATGGCGAACCAGGCGTCCGCCACCGGTGCGAGCACGCCTCGGGCTCAGGGGGCGTGAGCCCTTCCAAAGTGATTGCACACGCGGTTGCGTGCGCAACAAGCACCCGCAGCGCGCGGCAGCGGCATCTTCCGCCGGACCGTCCGCTCGCGTTGGCGCGCGTGGAGGGCCGTGGGGGAACGTGTCAGACGCAATGCCGAAGTAGCACGCTGTCGTGCAGCGCTCAGCGCACGTCGTAGAGCCGGAGCCCCGTTGCAGTCGGGTTCACGATGAACAGGGTGTAGCCCGCGTTGTTCCCCGCCAGCCCCGGATAGGTGACCTCGACGAGTACGGCGTGGGCGAGGTCGATCGAGGCGCCATAGGTCGTCGCGAGCCAGTTCGTGATCGGGCCAGCGTCAGACGGCTGTGCGGTGACCGCGTAGCGGCCGGCGACGCTCTGGAAGAACGCGCGCTGGTCGTACGTGAAGCTGGCCAGCGAGCCGAAGTGCGTCTGGGCTTCGCGCCCGAGCATCGCATAGGCGGCCGCGTAGTCGCCGCGCACGAGATCCGCCGTGTAGTTCGTGACCGCCTGCTTGGCCGCCGCCACGTCGGCCGGCGAGGGGGTCTGGGCGGGCGGGGTCGGCGCCACGGTTGCGCTCGGCGACGGTGCGACCGCCGTCGCATGCCAGACCGGCGTCCCGGTGGTGTCACCGGACCCCCAGCCGGTCGCTACCAAGCCATCCGGCACGAGGAACACCTGGCGCAACCAGCGGCCGGTCTGCTGCGGCACCGTGTTCGCGGGATCCGTGGCCGTCGCGCCGGACAGCGCGAGTTCGCGCCAGTCGGTGCCGTTCGTCGAGACCCAGTAGGAGAGAAGGGGCTGGCTCGTATCGGTGACGGCGACGATGCGCGTGCCGTCGTCCGCGAGCGTGTAGGACGGCAGGCTGGCCGCACCGGGTGCCGGCGATGGAGTGCCGGACACGCTGGCGGCAATCGGCACCCAAATCCGCCCGTCGGGCGAGGTCCAGGCCGCCGAGTCCCGGCCATCGCTCGTGGCGCCGACGGCGACGAGCCCCTCGCTGCCGACGTAGATCATGGCCAGATTCGATCCGCCACCGCCCGGGCCTTCCACGCTCGCCTTGGTCCAGGTCCGCCCGTCGGCCGACCACCACGCCGCCGCGGTCGTCGGGACGGTCGATGCCGGTCCCCCCGTCACGCTCACCTGCTGGTTGCCCGTGCCGCCCCCCACTACGTAGCCCGGCCCGGCGGCGCGGACGGTCGAGAGATGGGCGTCGGCGAACGCCGTGCCAAGCGCCAGGCGTGTCCAGGTCGCACCGGTGTCCGAGACCCAGATGGCCGGTGCGTTCCAGCCGGTGTCGCCGACCGCGACCAGGCCCGCCGGACCGTCGGTGATCGCGCTGATGGTTGCCCCGGCGAACGGGGACGCGTCCGCGATGGGAGTCCAGGTGACCCCGTCGGGCGAGGTCCAGAGCATGAGCGGCGCCGGGCTGCACGTCGCCGCAGCTCCCTGGCCCTGGCAGGCCCGCTGCCCGTCCGCGCCCCACGCCACGAGGCCGTCTCGTGCGACCACGAGCACGACCATCTCCGCGCCTGCGAACTGCGGCCCGGCGCGCCCGAGCCTGGTCCACGTACTTCCGTCCGCCGAGCGCCAGACGGCTGCCTCCACCACGGTCCCCGACACGGCCTCGCCCGCCGCGTAGAGCGCGCCGTCGAACGACACCATGCTCGTGACGAACGACGCGTCGCTGATGCCCAGGGGGGCCGACCAGCGCAGGCCGCTCCAGGGGCCGCTGACTGCGCCGATGCCCGGCGGCTCGGAGGGCTGCGGCGATCCGGCGCTGGGAGCCCGGGTCGCGAGCGGCGCCTTCGTCCCCGGCACCGTCCCGATCTGCGCCGGTGGGCGAGTCACCACGAGGAATCCGGCCGCGACGACGATCACGGCCGCGGCCGCGAGTGCCGAGACGAGCCGCAGTCCGAAGCGGTCGACGAGCCGGCGCGACCGCGCACCGTCGGCCGGGATCCGCCGGACGCTCGCGCGCAGCGCCTCGGGCACGTCGCCGGGCGCTCGCCGCAGGAGCGCGTCGCGCACCGCGCGCTCGAAGCGCTCGTCGTTCATCGCGCCACCCCCGCGGCCCGCTCGGCCGCCTCGTAGCTCGCCCGCAGGGCTGACAGCCCGCGGTGCAGGCGGCTCTTCACGGTTCCCTCGGGCAGGCCCGTGCGGGCCGCGATGTCGGGTACGCTCAGGTCCTCGACGAACCGCAGCGCGAGCACGAGACGCTGGTCGGCCGGGAGGTCGGCGAGCGCGCGGTCCAGCGCGTCGCGCTCGGCGGTGCCCGCGAATAGATCCTGGGCAGGCGGGTCGGGCGGATCCGGCAGGGCGACCGGCAGCAGCCGGCGGCGGCGCGAGCGGTCCCGGCACTGGTTCACGAGGATCCGGTCGAACCAGGCGTCGAAGCGGCCCGGATCGCGCAGCTCGTCCCAGTGGCGCCACGCCTGCAGCGCCGCGTCGTGCACGGCGTCCTGCGCCTCCGATGGATCCCCGAGCACGATGCCGGCGAGCCGGTAGGCGCGCGTCAGTCGCGCGGCGGTCAGGCGCTCGAACGCCTCCGCCGCCGTCCGCGTTCCCCCGGACGTGTCGTCCACCAGCCCGACCCTCTCCAGTTCCCCCGCCCCGATCATGTCTTCCAGACGAACGAGACCAGGCCAATCGTTCCATCTTCGTCAGTCGGCGCTTCGATCGTCGTGCCAGCCTGGGCTGATCGGCTCACCTTGTCCAGGTGGACCGAGGTTCGTCAGGTTGGTTGTGGCCGCAACTGCCCCACAGTTAGAACACCCCGATCCAACCGCCGTCCAACCTCGTCTGACGCCTGCGATGGTCGCGCGGCACGGCTCCAACCAGTGTCGTGTGTCTTCTCCCACGTATTCACGGTCTCGTGCGCACCTCGGGAAATCAGGGCCGCCGGGCATCGGACAGCGGGGCGCGGATCTGTGTTATTGAGGTATGAGCGCAGAGTTACTCACGATCCCCGGGGTCGCGGAGCGCCTCGGTGTGGCCGAGGGAACTGTGCGCGCGCTGATCCATCGGCGGGAGATCGCCGTCGTCCGCGTCGGTCGTCTCCACCGCGTCCTGCTGCGGGATCTCGACGCCTACGTAATGCGTCATCGGTATCCTGCGGACCATGAGCATGAGCATGAGCACGAGGCGGACCCCGGCGACGCACTCGAACACGGAACGTCCGCCGCTGCGCCGGCTGCCGGGCGTCGTGTGGCGAGCCTCCGAGGGCCGCTGGATGGCGCGGCTCCAGGTGGGAGGGAACCGGCACGCGGAATACGGCCGGACGGAGGAGGAGGCACGGGCGGCGTGGCTGGCCTGGTACTACGGCGCCCCCCGCACGACTCGCTCGCGGGCGTCGAGGACCTTCGCGCGCTCCGGGTCTGAGCGCCCCGCCACCGTCAAGGAACTCTTCGCGTGCTGGCTGGATGAGCGCGTCAAGCCGTACCTTGCGGTGCGGACCTACGAGACATATCGGGACATCGTGCGGCTCCATCTTGAGCCCGAGTTCGGCACGCTGACGCTCGACCAGCTCGATTCGGATCGTATTCAGCTCTACTTCAATCGCCTGGTCGCGGCCGAGACCCCGACCACGACGATCGCCAGGCACCGGACCACGCTCGGATCCTGCCTGCGCTGGGCGGTGAAGCCCAAGAGGTGGCTGCCTGCGATCCCGATGGATGGGGTCGTGACTCCGCCGTCGCACGCGGGCGTGCGTGCGCGCCACAGCTACGACGAGGCGCCCTCCAGCGCCTGGATCCCCAACGCGGACGACGTGGCCGCCTTCCTGACTGCCAACCGGGACTCTTTCTTCTGGCCGATGTGGTACACGGCGTTTACCCTCGGCCTTCGGCCCGGAGAACTATGCGCGCTGGGCGAGGACGAGCTGCGCCGGGACGAAGAGGGCCGGGTCAGGATCGTGGCAATCACCCGCCAGGCGTTCCGCGGTCGCGAGCGCGACGAACACGGTCAACGGCCGTGGGTGGTAACGCAGCCGAAGGGCGGCTCATCGCGGACGCTGCGTGATGCGCCTACGGGTGTCATGCGCGTCCTGCTCGATGCCGCGATCCGCGCGCGCGACGCCTGGGATCCGACCCGGGACCCGCGGTGGCGCGGCTGGTTGTGGCTACATCCGGACACCGGTGAGCCCTGGGACCCGACCTCCCTCAGCTCGTATGCTTGGCCCGCGGCACGCAAGGCGGCCGGCGGCGTGTGGGTGACGGAAGCCCCCCGCCTCTACGACGCCACGCGCCACTTCTGTGCCTCGGCACTGCTCCAGCGCGGCTATGGCCTGCGCGACGTTGCAGATTGGCTAGGTCAGAAATGGCTCGCGAGCCTTGAGTCCACGTACAGCCACGTCCTGCGCGCGCGGGTCGGTCAGCAGAGCCGCGGGGAGGTCCTGGACGAGTTGCTGCCACTTAAAGTGGTGTCAGGAGTGGTGTCATAGCTGGGTCCTGGGTCGATAAACCGCTGAGATGATGATTGATACAAGCCCATCTGACACCACTTATGGCGGTCTTGAAAACCGCTGACCGCAAGGTCCGTGGGTTCGAATCCCACCCTCTCCGCCAGTTGACTTGCGCACCCCGACCCGCGCCCGTTCAACCGCGGGTCTACCGGTGCGCTCGTCGCCGGTGCACCGTCGCGTACTGCCAGAGGGCCCGGTCGAGCGCGCGCATCGAGACACCAGCCTGCCGCGCGAGGGACCGGCATGCATGCGTGTACGCGATCCAGGATTCCGGGG
>JAJYJR010000006.1 GCA_021789355.1 Chloroflexota bacterium
ACCCGTCGAGCTTGCGGAACGGCCGCTCGTTCAGCCAGGCCAGGCGCTCCCGGATGGCCCCGTTCGCCTCGGCGAGGCTGAAGAACGTGCGGTGGCGCAGGGCGGCCAGGATCCAGCGCTCGGCGACGAGCACGCCGGCTTCGACCTTCGCCTTGTCGCGCGGCCGGTGGGGCCGGGCGGGGAGGACGGCGCACCCGTAATGGACGGCCAGTTCCTCGTAGGTGCGGTTGAGCAGGGGCTCGTAGCGGTGGGCCTGGGTGACCGCGGCGTGCAGGTTATCCGGCACCAGGATGTGCGGCGCGCCCCCGAAGTACTCGAAGGCGTGGACGTGCGCGTCGACCCAGTCGGGCAGCGCCTGGGAGGCGAGCGCCTCGGCATAGGTGTAGCTGCTGGCGCCGAGCACGGCCACGAAGAGCTCGGCCTGGCGGATCTCCCCGCTTCTCGGATCGACGATCGGGAGTGTGTCGCCGCCGAAGTCGAGGAAACACTTCTCGCCGGCGCGGTGCTCCTGGCGCATGACCACGTCGAGGCGGCGCTGCCAGAGCCGGTAGTGGCGGCAGAACTGGCTGTACTGGTAGCCCGCGGGGGCGCTCGCCTTGTACTCCATCCAGAGCAGCTGCAGGGTGACGCCCTTGCGGCGCAGCTCGCGGTGGATCGTGGCCCAGTCGGGCAGCGGCCGGCTGGCGCTGGGCGGCGGGGCCGCCGAGCGGAACAGGCGCGCCTCCAGGGCGGCATCGTCGAGCCCCTCGGGCAGGGGCCAGGCGAGGCTCGCCCGTCGGGCGCGGGCCACGTGGTCGGCCACCGTGGTGGTGGGCATCCCGAGCGCGATGCCCACCTGGCGCCGGCTCAATCCCTCGGCCAGGGTCAATCGCAGGACTTCGCGGATCTTGCGCATGGCGGATCGGGGGCGCGGCATCGGCATCCTCCTCGAACGTCCGTCCGGATCGTTCAGGGAGCATGCCGGTGCCCGGCTCACCTCACCGCGTCAGCGCCCCCCGACGGGGTGTTCGGAAACCCCGGAACGCTGTTCGGATTGGATCGGAATGGGTGTTCGGATTGGATCGGAACCGGTGTTCGGAAACCCGCGGAATCCACACCGACCGCGAGAGCGACGTCGTGGAGTTCAAGCAACAGGTTCCGAGCGACGAGGCTGGCAAGGCGAAGGTCATGAAGACCGTCTGCGCGTTTGCCAACGGCCAGGGCGGCTCCGTTCTCTTCGGGATCGATGACGACGGAGTCGTGATCGGGGTTGCCGCCGACGCAGTTGATCGCCTGAAGGACCAACTGACACAGACTGTCGGCTCCTGGGTGGAACCGCGACCTCGGATTGACTTCGCGACCCTGCCGCTCGACGCCGAAGACCGCGTGGTTCTGGAACTGCGCGTCGAGGCAGGCTCCGGTCTCTACGGATGCCACGCCCGTCTGGGGGACGTCCCGGCTGCCTACATCCGGCACCATGCGATCACGGTGCGAGCGAGGCCGGGAGAGATCGAGAGCATCGTCCGCGCCCGGACCCCGTCGATAGCTTCACCCCACGCGTGGGGATCCTTCGTCTGACCAAGCGCGCAATGGTGGCGGGGCGGCCGGCTTGGTGGACCGCGGGGGTAGGCCATCACAAAGAAGCGCCGAACCACGGCGATCCGCTCGGTCATGCGGATGCGACTGCCCACTGCTCCAGACCCGGGAGGACTTCGATCAGGCTGCCTGGACATCCCCCGATCTCGTCGATCGGCCCGCGCCTTGAGTCTGCCCCGTATGCCGAACCGGGCCGGGAAGGCTACTTCGCGGCGCTCGCCGACGTCCAGGATTGGCGCGCTTGCTCGACCTTGTGGTTCAGATCGAATGTGCTGCCTATTCCTCGCGCAGGATGGTTGCCGGCGTCGCGCGCAGCGCGAGCAGGACGGGGCCGAGGGCAGCGATCAACGTGGCCACGAGCGCGGCACCAATCGCGGTGAGAATAGCGATGACGATCGCGCTGGCTGTGGCGTGCAGGACCTGCCCGACGGCAAGCGTCACGGCCGCTCCGATCGCACCGCCCAGTAGCCCGATGATGCCTGCCTGGACGACGAGGAAGCGCGCGGTCAATCCTGGCGACCATCCGATCGCCCGCAACGTCGCGAAGGCGGCCTCGCGGCGCAGGTAGCCCAGGCTGACGATCTCGCCCGCGGCCAGAGCGCCCACGCCGAGCGTGAGGCCGGCGATCGCGAGATGGAACGGACGAACTTGCGCCGCGAGGTAGACGCCGAGCACGGTCGTGTCAAGGCGGCCATTGAAGGCGAGCGCGACGAGGCTGACCGATCCGACCAGCACAGCGCCCAGGGCGACGGCGAGCACTCCCAGTAGGGCCTCGACACGCCGGGGCCCGAGGAGATCGCGGACCGCCAGCCAGGTCAGCCAGCGGATCGGCCGGCTGCGGTGCGCGGGCTCCAGACTCACGAGCTGGCCCACGGGCGGGCCACGCAGCACAAGCAGCGCGGGCACCAGGCCCGCGATCCCGGCGACGATGAACGTCAGGGGGACCGCTCCGGCGATCTGCCAGGGTGCGAGCACAAGGCCCAGCGGGAGGAGCGCGAGGGTCACCAGCAGCGACACGATCCCCACCGCCAACCCGAGCACGAGCATCTCGAGCTCGACGAGCCAGGCGATGCGGGCACCCGACCAGCCCACCGCGCGCAGGGTCGCCAGTTCGGGAGCGCGCTGGCGCACTGCCACGTAGGCCGTGTCGGCCACGAGCAGCACGGCCCCCAGCAGGACGAGCGTGAAGAGCGCCAGGTCTTCGCCCGAGACGGCCTCGACGAAGCCGACCGCGACCCCCTTCTTCGACCAGCCCTCGCTGACGGTCAGGGCGGGCCGTCCGAACTGCCCCGCCGGGAGGTCGACGAGCACCGTGCGGGGCGAGGCGCCCTTCACCACGTCGACCTGCAGCCCGCTGGCGTCCTCGATCTCGGCGGCGACCGCGGCCAGGCGCGCCTCCGACGCCGCTCCCGGTGTCTCGACGCCCGCCACCTTGACCCGGATCGCGCTGATGAAGGCGGCGCCCGGGGCGTTGGTGAAGCGGGCCGGATCGGACAGCCAGGCGGCACCGGCGAGCGTGGTTAGCACCAGGGGCGGGCTGTTGACGTAGGAGGCGAGCGAGCGGGTGGGTCCCAGCGTCTGGCCGTCAGGCAGCGTCACTGCCGGCAGCCCGTACGTCTCGAGGCGCCCGCCTGCCAGCGGGTTGAAGCCCGGCACGCAGTCTGGGTTGTACTCGCCCACCGGCGCCCAGCGCGAGAAGAGCTCCGAGCGTGGCACCTGGTCCTCCCGGCTGACCTGCCGGAACCAGTCGCCGGACGCCTCGACCGGGGCGAGGTTCTGGAGCTGGCCGGTGGGCTGCTGCACAACCGAGCTGTTGTAGATGGCGGGATCGGACGACTGGAGCTGCGCCGCGAGGTGCTCGGGGCCGACCTGGCGATACGTCACCTGACCGGCCGTCCAGTGCGGCGAGGCGTCGTAGTAGTCGGCGTGGGCCAGCGTGGCGAGGAAGGCCTGGTACGCGCTGTTGGCCGAGGCGGTCTGGGTACCCAAAGGGGACCAGGAGCTGAGGGCCGCGGGCGACGCGCCGTTCAAGACGGCCGAAGGGTCAGCCGCGCGCTCGGTCGTGATCGTCATCGTCTCGTCGATAAAGCTCCGATCGCTTACGAGTACCGGGATGGTGGGCTGCGGCCCGGCCGGCGAGGACGCCGTGGCGGGCATGTCGGAGGCGCGCAGGTAGCGGCCCGACACCACGCAGCGATCGAGGTGGGCGAGCTGTGCCTCTGCCACGGGGTCGATGCCCGCCACCACGATCGGCTCCGACCAGCTGAGCTCCAGTCCGGGAGTGGACGAGCGGAAGGCGCCCTCCTGCGACGCGGTGGGTGTGAGCCCGCCCCAGCAGGCGACCGTCGGGGTGCACGCGATGCGGGCCGTTCCCACCTCCAGCACAGGTGCCGCCGGGGGACCGATCCGGGTGGCCGTGGGCTGCACGATGCGGCCCTGCGGCGCAGCCACGAGGTACTGCGCGGACCTGGGCGGATAGTGCGAGAGGCCGGCCTCACCACTTGCCTGCGCCTCGATACGGAAGACGGTGATGGGTCCCGAGCCAAGGGCGCCCGCGAGGTCCACCGGGAACGCGGCCGGCCACTGCACGAAGCCGACCACCGCGATGGGTGCCGCGACGGCCACGCCGGGGACGGCACGGATCGCCGCCAACTGCGCCTCGGTGATCCCGCCGGTGAGTCCCGAGAGGAAGTTCGGGCGCACCAGTCCCTCGCTCGCTTCAAGCGGGGTCTCCGAGCCGACCGGCCGCACGAGGATGTCGTAGGGAGTGTTCCAGGCCTGCGCGATGTCGCCCGACAGGACGGCCTGCGTGGTGCGCGACACGCCGGCCAGCACGAGAAAGCCCGACACTGCGGTGAGGAGCCCGGCGGCCGCCAGCGCGGTAGCCACCCGTCGCGCGAGCAACCCCCGCGTGGCCAGCCGGATCATCGATCCTCCAGCGCCCGGACCTCGAGCGGCCCCGGGCGATCGAGGCGCTGCTCGCCGTCGACCCGTCCGCCCACCAGACGCACGACCCGCTCCGCGAAGGCGGCCACGGCCGGATCGTGGGTGCACACGACGATCGTGAGCTCATGCTCGCGGCGCACCCGCTCGAGGAGGCCGACCAGCTCCTCCGTCGTGCCGGCGTCGAGGTTGCCGGTCGGCTCATCGGCGAGGAGGAGCTCGGGCTGTCCCATGAGCGCCCGCGCGAGACCGACCCGCTGGCGCTCGCCGCCCGAGAGGCGCGACGGTGGGGCGTCGAGGCGCTCGCCCAGGCCGAGCTCGACCAGGAGCCGCCGGGCTTCCGCCTGCAGCTCGCGCCAGTGTCCGAAGGGCAGGCGCGCGGCCACCAGGTTCTCCAGCGCGGTCAGTCCGGAGAGCAGATGGGGGTCCTGGAAGACCAGGCCGACGTGGCGGGCACGGAACTCGGCGAGCTCGCGTTCGGACGCCCCGTCGATCCGCGTGCCCAGCACGATGATCGTGCCGTCGGTCGGGCGATCGAGCCCCGCCACGAGGTTGAGAAGCGTCGTCTTGCCCGAGCCCGACGGCCCGGTGATCGCCACCGCCTCGCCGCGTGCCACCTGCAGGTCCACCCCTGTCAGCGCATGCACAAGGTCAGTTCCGCTCGCGTACGTGCGCGAGACGCCCTCCAGCGCGATCGCTGGCACGCGTTCAGGCAGACTCGACCGCACGCTCATCGGTCAGCCTCGCGCGCGGGCGGGCGGCGATCTCGTCGAGATGGCCGCGCACGCCCTCGAGCCAGCGCAGCTGCGCCTCCACGGCCCCGATCTGCGCGTCGCGGGCCTCGGCGCGGAAGCCGCCGGCATCGTCCGCCCGGGCGGCCCGCAGGCGATGGAGGCTCGCGCTGCGCTCCTCGATCATGGCCGCCGCGATGGCCGGCAGCCGGTCGGGCGCCACGAGCCGCGCCACCGCCAGTCGGACCACGATCTCGTCGGCGGGACCCGCGAGCAGCCACTGCTCAGCCAGCCGACACCCCGCTTCGGTGAGTGTCAGGCGCTGACGGTCGGGGCGCGTCTCCTGGTGGATGCGCTCGCTCGTCACGAGACCGTCCCGCTGCATCCGGCCGAGCGTCAGGTAGACCTGCGCGGGCCGCGTCAGCCACGAAGACCCGAGCTCGGCCTCCAGGGTGAGATGCAGCTCATATCCGTGGTTCGGGCCAGGGAGGAGGAGCGCGGCCAAGGCGCCGGAGAGCGCCATCAGCGCACGACACAAGCGGGTCTAATCACCATCTGACTATATCCCGAGTGTCTATATGAGTGCGTCGGCGCGGCGGGCCATGTCGGCGGTGGGCGTAGGCCGCCTGTTCTCAGCTCTGACGGGCGACGTGACGCGTCAGCAGGGCTCCCAGCACCACCAGCCCGAGGCTCGGCACGATCATCGCCGCAAGGCGAGGGCCCGAACACTCGCTGGAGAACTCACCGCTGGGGCACGAGAGCGGCACGCTCATCGCCAGGGCGATCATCAGCGCGCCGGCGACACCGAGCGTGGCCGCCAGGAAGGCGAGACCGCCCGGGCGACGGGCGATGAGCACCACGAGCAGCGCAGCCAGCGCGGCGAACGGAAGGAACGGCGCGGCAAGCCCGTGCGTGGCGATGAGCGGGAAACCTCCGACCACGCCGGCCGTTCCGGCCAGCGCCCCGAGCAGCCAGGGAGCCCAGGAAGTGAGCCGCCTCCCCCGCGACGGGGCCGGAGCGTCGCCGCCGCGTACGCTGGCAGGGCCAGCTGCGGAACCTTCCTCATCGGCTGCCGCCGCTGCCACGATCGCTTCTGGCGGTCCGAGACGATCGAGGATCTCCCTGACCGTGGCGGCATCGCGACTTCCGGCCGCGGCGAGGGCCGCCTCGATGTGCTCGCCGACGTCGGCCACCAGGTCCGTCGCCTCTCTGGGCGTCAGCCGCCGCGCTTCCGCCTCGAGCCGGCCGAGGTAGTCCCGCACCAGCGCCTCAGCGTCCATCGCCCGCCTCCCCTGCCATCGCGCCGTCCAGCAGCGCGTCGACTGCCGATCGGAAGCTCGTCCAGTCCGCCACGAACGCCTCGAGCGCTCGTCGTCCCTCGTCGGTGATGCGGTAGTACCGCCGCGGCGGCCCGGCATCCGACTCGCGCCAGCTCGTGCTGACCATTCCGTCGCGCCGGAGCCGCGCCAGGAGCGGGTAGATCGTCCCCTCGCTCGTGACCAGCTGACGGGCCGCGAGGACGCGCACGATGTCGAACGCGTACGACTCGCCCTCGCTGATCAGCGCAAGCACGCAGTGCTCGACCACGCCACGGCGAAGTTCGGTCAGGACCCTGCCCGGCTCCGTCACTACCATGTCCCGCATGGTAGCCGGCCACACACGAATGTCAACCCATACGTCGCTCTGCGCATTCACTTCCTGTGGATGACAGGCAGGCGACTGCGGGGCTCGCCTGGGCCGAACGGGGCTTGACGTGCGGAGGGACCTCGGACACGCTGCCTCACAGGTTGGTGAGGTGATCGAACCTCCAGGAGGTCCGCGATGAAGGCGCCCAGCGAGCCGCTGAACATGCGACTGGGCGTGGCCGCGGGGTTGCTCTGCCTCGCGGTCGTTGCGCCGGGCATCATCCTGAGGTCCGAGACACCCTTCCTGACGCTCGTCGAGACGTTGGCCGTTGGGTTGGTCGCTGTCTTCGTGGTGAGTGCGGTCGTGGTGGCCATCAACAGGCGTCGGGCGCACCCTTCGGCGTCCCCTGGGCCAGCCCTCCGCACACAAGGGGCCGCCGCTCTGGGGCTCGGCGTGGGCCTGCTGACCGAGGCCGTCTTGAGCGCCCGGACGGCGGACCCACCGGCGACGTACGTCTCGAACGTTGCGTTCGTGGTGTGGGTGGCGCTCCTCGTCACGTCTGCCGTTCTCGTGACCGAGCGGTGGCGCATCGGACAGCCCGGCTCATAGCGGTAGCGGCCTCCTCCGACGCACTGCGAGACGGGCCTGGGCGTCTGCTCGCCCTCGACGGCGAGACCCGGTGGATGGCGTCAGGCAGGCTCCGCCCGCAGGCGCGCGAACAGGCAGCCGAGCGTGGCCACTTCCAACCAGGCGAGGGCGCTTCCCTCGGTCCCCTCGTAGCAGCGCGACAGCCTCCGCCACCGTCCGAGCTGCGCGAAGGCGTGCTCGACGCGCACCGGCGGCATGAGGGGGAACGGCCAGGGCCTGGAGGGCATCCTGCCGGTCTCGTTCGTCTCCGCGGACGACGGGTGGGCGCTCGGCCTGGTCGGCCGTCTTTGCCGCACGAGCGACGGCGGCGCCAGCTGGTACGAGTTGCCCGCACGCTGAGATTGGCCCGAATGCCCGTCGTTCGTGGCCTGAGGGCTCGAACCTGTCAGGGCTCCGCGGCGGGCAGCGTCTTCAGCTCGACGAGCCAGAGGCCCCGGTCGGGATACTCGTTCGTCCAGCACTGATAGGCGAGCCGGATCTCAGTGGCGGCCATCCGACCGGCCGGGCGTTGCAGCGAGAGCCACGCGTCGCCGGAGAACTCGGCCAGAGGCCGGCCGTCGCGATCGAGGTAGAGCCGCCCGCCGCAGGGATCGGTGACGAGCGTCGCGTCCCAGGGCGGGTCGAGCGGAGGGGTCGTCCCGGGCTCCCAGGCGTGCGGCGGGCGACCCGCGTGGACGAGCGCGCCGCCAGCCGTCCAGCCGAAAGGCACCGCGGCGTTCGGCAGCACCTGCACGCTGCGGTCGCCTGCCCTAGGTCGCGGGACGGGCAGCGCGGTGAGCGCATACGGGGGCGCGCCGCCATCGCCGGCGAGCCAGGACCCGTCCGGACTCCAGAAGGGCGGGAAGCGATCGTCGAGCGGGTGGTCGCGGAACGATGCGATCATCCGGAGCGTCCGGGCATCCAGGATGCCGACCACACCGGGCTGCGCGCCGCCGGTGGTGGCGAGCTGGATCGTCGGCAAGCGCGCGGCGGCCAAGGCCGGCAGCCACAGCGCGAGGCGGGTCCCGTCCGGGGACCAGGCCGCGGGGCGCCCAGGGATCGACGCGCTGAGGCCACCCGCCGGCGACCAGATGCGAAACGCCGTGCCGTCCGGGAGCGAGAGTGCGAGTTCCCCCGGCCCATCGCCGCTCGCGGTCAAGCCGCCCGCCCCGACCAGGGTCTGCTGCCAGCGCCCGGGCAACTCGGTCTCGAGCTGCCCGTCCGTGCGGTAGATCGCCACCGATCCCGCGCCGCTCGAGGCACCGTCGACCCGCTCCACGACCATGACCGCCAGCTCCCCACGATCGATCCAGGCGTACGCGTCGCCCGTGCGGGTGGCCACGCGTGAGCCGTCGCCACGGTAGAGGCGGATCTCCGGGATCGCGCTCCCCTCGGCCGGATACGCGACCGCAGCGAGCGTCGCGCCGTCGGGCGACCAGGAGATCGCGCCGCACCCGTTGGGCGCCCGGTCGAGTGCGACCGACGAGCCGGATGGGTGTGGCGCGACGAGCGATGGCTCCGGGACGGCCGCCGCGCTCTTCGCTCCGGTGCGCCGGGCAGCGCCCCACCGCATCCCAGCACCAGGGCGAGCGACAGCGTCAGGCCGAGCCCGTGTCGGCTGCCCAACGCCAACGGTGGATCCGCTGGCGCGGAACGCATCGCGCGATCACGCGAGTCTCACCGGCGAGCCCGAGCGTGGCGCCGGCGAGGACGCGTCGGACGGTCATCCGTGACCCCTCCGTCCTACTGGCACGAGATCCACACGACCGCCCGCCAGATCGTCCCCTCGACGCGGATCTCGGCCGCCGCGAACCGGATCCGCGTGCTCGTGCCCGGCACGACAGTTGGGGCGGCCGCGAGTGGTCCTTCGCGGCAACCGGATGACGTGCGCCCGACCCGAGCGGTGCCGGGCCGATGTCGCCTGCGATTACACCGCGGGTGCGACGTCAGGCCGGGATGTCATCGGTCGGACAGCCGCGCAGCACGTGCGTTCCATCAGAGAGGTCGATGTTCCACACGATCCACCCGCCGGCGATGTGTACCCATTCTAGACCGGTCCCGACGGCGCCCAGATCCACGGTGCGATTCGGGACAGCCGACCAGACCACGAGGTGAGCCAGCTGGCCGATGGTTGGGTCGACCTCGTTCTGACTCCACGCGACGAGAGCGCCGCCGTCGGCATCGGGGTGCAGGGCGCCCAGCCCGGGCTGGCCGTCGACCGGGAGGCTGACCTGGCGAGCCGTGCCGTTGGGGAACGGCATGGTCAACACCAGCTCCTCCACGGGTGCAGCGGACCCGGCTGCGTCGGCGGCGGGGTCAGCCATCCAGGCCAGCCGCCCGCCGCCGAGCGACACCTCGTACGCGTGGTTGGCCGCCGCGACCGGCGCCGGGCGCCGCACAGTGGACACGTACAGGCGCATATGGGAGAGTGCGCCGCTGGGATCGGATTGCCCGGCCGTGAAGGCCACCGATCCGTCGGCGTCCACGTCGAACCGGAAGATCGTGCCCGGAACATCGATGACACGCGCCGGTGTATTGCCCGGCAGGTGCAGCAGCACGATCCGCCAGCGCGCCACACCCCCGGTGAGCGCAGGCAGCGCATAGGCCAGCCAGTCCCCCGCCAGGTGCATCACGGAGGGGTCCCCCTGAGTGCTCGTCAGGGTGCCCTGCGCGAGGGTGGACGGGCGCAGGTCGGTCCGCGCGGCGACCATCACCCGCCAAGCCGTGACCCGAAGCGGATCGGCCGGGTTGCCGTGCGTCAGCTCGAGCCAAGCCACCCGGTCATTCGTCAGACCCGGAGACCAGGCCTCCGTGTCCGCCGACAAGCTCACGATGCTGCGGACCGAACCGTTCTCGAGGTCGGCGAGGTACAGGTGGGTTGAGTTGGCAGCATCCATCGCGTCGAACACGACCGTCGGGCCGTACGAGGCGAACGTGTGCAGCACGAAGTCTGGGCCGAGGTCGAGGCGCGCCTCATGCAGGGCCCCCGCCGGCAGCGCCACCACGGGGTACCCGGATGAGGACCGGGGCGGCACGAGCGAGGGATAGGAGCCACTCGGACCCGGCGTGCCGGTGCCTACCGCACCGAGGCTTGCCGCGGGCGTGGTCGGGCTCGCGCCGCAGGCCAGCAGCAGCCCCGCGAGGGAAAAGGCGAGCGCGACAGTTCTCGGACCGCCGCGCTCGGCCGATCGCCGCGTCAATACCACTCGGGGTACTCGCTGTTGGCGAAGGTTGTCCGATCCATCGACAAGTAGTAGTTCGAGGTCGAGAACAGAGGCCCCGTGATCCCCCAGACACACGCGATGTCGGCGCCACCGCCATCCCAGGCAGCGTTACAGGTGCCGTCGCTGTTCTTCGTGGTGAACGGGTCATTCACCCGTGCGTCAGCGCCTGCGTACGAGTACCCCTGCGCGGCCGTGGCATGCAGCGGATGGTTGCCGTATTGATCCAGCCCCTGGTACCACATGAAATACCCGGACGACAGGTCGACCCTCACGTACAGCGCGTGCAGGCTCCCGGCAATCTCGTACATGAGCCGGTTCTGGAACGAGGAGAGCGACGTGTCCTTGACGGCAACATAGCCCCATCCGCTCGGGCGATAGACGCCGTTTACCCATGATAGGGCCGTGTAGTCATCGGTACCGGGGTTGGGCGCGGGATGAGTCCCCACGGCGTTGGCGATCGTGGTCTGCACGCTCAACACGCTGGGCGAGTTCCACCCCCCCAGCGATTGGTGGAGCATGCTCTCGAGCACTGCGTCCATGCACCACCAGCTGTACTTCTGATGATAGGCGACCCATCCGCTCAGTGAGATGGCACTGGGAAGCATTGGCTGCACACCAGCTGGCTCACTGCTGGCCTGCGGCACGTTCGCCTGCACCCACTTCTGCAACGCCGCGTCCTTGGACGCCGCGTATGCGCTCGTGTAGCCGAGCTCCTCATCGGTCCAGGCTCGAGCATGGCTGGTGTCGATGCCGGTGCCCCAGACAGCGGCTGGTGCCGGTGATGTCGACGGCGTTGGATCCGCGGCATATGCGGCCCCCGACAAGACGAGGGCCACCAGCAGGCCCCCGACCACAGAACCAGCGAATCTTCGCATGACGTCATCCCTCCCTTGCACATTCACTGGGGCGAAGCGCCATCGAACGTCGCCGGCATGCACTACGCCCGAGTTCTAGTCTCACCGAGGCCGCCGCCGCCGGATTGCGGGTTTCCCCTACCCGGGCACTTCCACGCCCACGAACCGATCGTTGAACGCGTCGCCGACATACGACACGGAGACGTTCACGCCCCAGTAGACGGCGTAGCCCTGGTAGTTCGTGTACTCGAACCAGTGCGGGTTTGAGCCGTTGTATGCCCTGAAGGAGCTGATGGTGTCCTGCCAGCCGATGACGCTCAGGTCGGGATAGCTTCGGGAGGCGCTGAAGGAGTAGCCCCCAAAGTTGCTGTTCTGATACCAGGTGACGTAGAAGGTCCCCGTATCAGGTGACGCCAGCGACGCATCGAGTTCCTCCGCGGCCGGGGTCGAGAAGCACCGAATGACCGGGTAGCTGCGGTCGTTGCAGTAGTGCGCCGGGATGCCGCCGAGCGCCATCGGGCGACCGTCCAGGGTGGCCGCGAGCGACGCTCCATCGACCGGAGTTGGGCGCCCCACTAGGATGAGGATCCCCACCACCGCAACTGAGACGAGCATGCCCATTGGCCCTTTACGGAGCCGAGGGTGCATCCCACCATCGCCGATCATCGTGCGCCTCCTTCCGATCCACGACAGGCACAGCGTGACCCCAATGCGAGCGCCGGGAATGGATGAAAGCCCCGAACTGTCCGTCCTGACGCAGACCCGCCGGCTCGCGTTCGTCGGCAGCGTGCTGCTCGTGCTCGTGGGGTGGTGCCTGGCAACGGGGCTGGTGAACATGCGGGATCCCGCCCCCTTGTCGATCGGGACCGTCCACGGCCAACTCGAGGTGACCGCCGTCGGCCCGGGCGAGGAGGCATGGCTGTCCGGGGTGCGACCCGGTGATCGAGTCGCCGCCCTAGCGCCCCCCGGCGATGCCCGGAGCTGGGACACCGCGCTGGTCGAGGTGGGCGGCGGCGCGACGCTGGACATCGGACGGACGGAGTTCGTCAGCCAGGATCCGGTGCTGCTCGCTGCCCCGCTGGCGTTGCTCCTGCTCGCGCTGGTCGCCTGGCCTGGCGGCACGCTGTCCGTCGCGGCGCTCGTGCTCGCAGCGAGCCTCGATGCGTCGGCCAGCGCGTGGCTGGTTCGCCCGGCGGCACTCCTGGTATGGCTCACCCCCGCACTCGTCGCAGGCCTGGGCTTCGTTCGATTGCGCTATCGAGCGGCCGCCGTTTTCGCCCTCGGCGGCCTCTTCGTGGCCTGGATCGGCGGGTTGGCTGGGCTCTTGGACTGGCGCGCGCTGTATCTCGCCGCGCCGGTGGTCTCCGGCGCGCTCGTCGCGTGGAGGGGCGCACACACGCTCGGTGACGGGCTCGCTCGGGCGCGCCGGCGACGTGCCGCATACTTCGAGCTCGGCGTCCCCGCCACGTGGCGGTCGACCCTGCTCGAGGAGCTCGTGCCAGGACGCGCGCTGGTGCCCAGGGTCGCGTCGACGCTGGAGCGCAGGCGTCTGGCGTCCTCGCTCCACCGTGAGGTGCTGCCGGAGATCGACCGAGCGCGGGCCGCCCTTGCGCATGCCGATCTGGCGAGCCAGGCGACAAGCGCTCTGGACCGTGCATCCGCACAGTTGCGACAGGTGATGAACGACCGACACCCCATCGAACTCGAGGCGCTGGGGTTCGTGGAGGCAATCGAAGAGCTCGCCGAACGAGTGCAACGCGACGGCGGTCCGGAGGTACGGGTGCAGATCAGCACGGACGTCGACGCGGCGCCGCGGTTCGTGGAACTGACGGCGTTCGAAGCGGTGCGGGAGGCGCTGGCCAACGTGCGGCACCACGCCGCAGCGCACCTCGTCACCATCGACGTCGTCCATGCCCCGGACCGGCTCGAGGTCTCGGTGAGCGACGACGGGGTCGGTGTCCGGGGTGCGTCCATCGAGCAGGCCCTGCGGAGCGGGCATCGTGGCCTGGCCGAGCTCGAAGCGAATGCGCGCGCGTTGGGAGCGCGAGCCGAGGTTCACGCGCGGACCGGAGGGGGAACCACGATGGAGTGGCGATGGACCGCCAGCCCGTCCGCCTGATCATAGTCGACGATCACCCGACGATCCGCGAAGGATTGCGATCTGCCGCCAGCGCAGCCGGGGTCGAGCTCGTGGCCGCCGTCGGCGACATCCCCTCGGCGATGCGGGCGGCCACGGAGTTGCGCGCCGATGTGGTGGTGTGTGACCTCCTCTTCGGCACTCACCCGGACGGGCTTCGATTCCTGGAGTGGTCCCGCATGCTGCCGACGAAGCTAGCAGTGATCGTGCTCTCGGCGTATGACCAACCCAGTCTGGTGCGTCGAGCGATTGAACTCGGCGCGGCTGGGTTTCTCCGCAAGAGCGCCACGCCGACCTCCATCGTGGGCGCTGTGGAACGCGCCGCGCGCGGCGAGCGGACCTTTGAGCCGGCGGTGTTGCAGGTCATGCACGCCGCGCCTGACCTGCCCTCGGCGCGCGAGCTCGAGGTGATCCGGCTGCTGGTGAAGGGGCTCAGCAACGACGAGATCGGTCGCTCATTGGGATTGAGCACCAAGACGATAGAAAGCCACTTGCGCCGCCTCTTCCGCCGCTACGCGTGCGTCGGACGGGTCGAGCTCGTCAACTGCGCGCAGCGGAACGGGTGGCTTCTCGTCTCGCAGTGACGCATCGGTAGCTCGGCGCAGACGCGGGACCTGCCCGTCGAGATGAGCGCGCAGACGCTCACGGTGCGTCATAAGGATCTCGATCGGGCGGGCGGGCGCACGCCTTGCGCCAAACCGTCGATCCGCCCAACGGTTGAAACGGGGCGCGTATGCCGCCTCGGGGCCAATCCTAGTGAGACGCACCCCCTTCGGGTCGGCCGCCGCGGCAATCCTCTGATGGACGTGTTCTCACCCACCGCAGCCGCAGACCGACAGCTCGGCCGGGGACGACTGGCATCCGCCCAGGAGAGCGAGCAGCAGGACAGGGAGCAAGAGCCGGGGAACGCACTTCCATGGAGGCCGAGTGCCGGGGAAGGCCGCGGCTCGGGCATCGGTGCGACCAGCCATGCCGGGCGCATGGAGCGCACGCCGCTCACGGAGCCGCCGCGAGACCGGTGGCGGCGGCCACAACCTGGCGCGCATACCCTTCGGCATCCGCCGCCGGCGCGATGAGACAGCTCGCCGGCGGCAGCGGCATGACCACCGGCTCCGGGTATTCGACGAGGAACACCGAGAGCGGCGCGAGCCGATCCTGGAACGGCGTGAGCGCCTTCCAGAGCGCGCGCTGCTGGCGTCCCGAGCCATGCAACCGACGGACATCCGACATTCGTCGCTTCCACGCCTCTCCCGCCGGCCTGTAATCGGCGAAGAGCGCGTCGAGGCGTGCCTGGAGTTCGGGTGGGCCGGGACAGAAGGAGCCTGGCGAGCGCAGCACCTCGGCGGCCGCGCGGGCTCGCTCGAGCATCGGGCCCTTCGCGTCGGACGTTCCCAACGTGCGCGCGTGGTCACCGATGATCGCGTGCTGGCGCAGGATGGCGACAATCCATTCCCGCCATCGGGCGGCGTCCAAGCCGAGCTCGCGCAGGCCGCCGTCGGGGTCAGCGTGTGGGTCGAAGGGTGGAACGGACAGGCCGTCGAGGACGAGTGCGCGAACGCAGAACGCGACCGGTGGGAAGGCGTCTTCGGCCCAATACCAGTGGTCGGACGCGCCGGAAACAAACGGGACGATCATGGTTCATCACCCTCACGTCGTGTCATGCTGTCGCGACCGATCCGCCCCGGACGCATGCGCCGACTCGGAGCACGCCGGGAGCACGCGCCGCCGACCATCCCAAGTCAATGGAAGCGACGCCTCCTACCGGATCGAGCGCCGCCCCGCGCTGTCGCAGTCATCTCCATCGCCGGTGCCCCCTGCATCGGTCCCGTCAGCCCGCGTTCATCGGCCGCAGCTGGGCCGGCATGGCGAGGAAGAGCAGCAGGCCGCCGAGGGCGAGGACGACGAGCACGACGCCGGCGATCATCAACTCGCCCCGGATCATCGTGGCCCGTGCCTCCGACGGCACGGGCAGGGCCACGATGAGCAGCGTGGCAAGCGGCCCGAGCAGCAGCGAGACGAGAAACCAGAAGAGGCCGCTGCGCTGCTTGCCCTGCGCCAGCCCCGCGTTGATGAGCGCGAGCGTCCCCCAGCCGACCGCGTAACCCGACTGCCCTGGCATCCTGCCGCCCTCCGCTTCTCGCTCGCCTCACCAGCCCAGGATCCGGCGTGCCTCTTCGTACTCGGCGGGCGTGATCTCGCCGCGAGCCAGGCGCTCGCGTAGCATGCGCAGCGGGTCCGACCGCCCGACGCCCGAGAGCCGGATGCCGAGGCTCACGATCAGCGCGCCGACCGCCACGTACAGCGTCAGCGTGAGCCCGACGAACAGCACGGCGCCCAGCCCGCTCGTGTCCACGTCCCCTCTCCCATCGCATTCGCGGCCCCCGACGGGGCCGCCTAGTAGCCCGCCCCCAGCCGCTACCTCGCCCAACGCACCGCGCACCGTGCGGCTCATCGCTTGCTCGGGTCCGTCACGCGGCCCAGGAACAGCACGGCGCCGGTGGCGGTGTCGCGCAGGGCGAAGAGGAAGGGCCGGTCGACCCGAAGCTCGCGCCAGGGTCCCATGTAGCCCGGGCCGCCGGTGCTGCCCAGGACCGCGGTGGCGGCCGCCGCCTCGGTCCCCTGCTCGTCGATGTCGATATTGGCCTGGTGAACCACGGCGCTGATGTAGAGCGGCTCCTGCCTGGTGATCCCCGAGAAGTCGGCGCGGGCCATGTCGAACGGGATGGGCATGCCCATCGCAGCAAGAGCGTCGGTCAGATTGACCGGCCCAGTGTTCGCCCCGATGCGGGGCAGATGGAGGGCGATCGGCTGGGGGGTCAGCGCGGCCGAGATGCGCCCGAGCTCCGCCGGCGTGAGCGCAGCCGAGAACGCGGCGAGATCGTCGGGCACGATGATCGTGAGCGCGAGCGTGCCGAGGTAGGGCAGCTGGACGGCCCACCAGCCGGTGCCACGCGCGTACGGGTAGAAGTAGCTCCCGGCCATCGTCGGCACCGACACGGTCGATCCGTCGGCAAGCGTGAACGGCGCGGGTGCCGTGGCCTGAGTCTGGAACGGCTCCTGCCAGGGGGCCTTGAGGTAGATCGTGTTGACGAGGGCGATGCGGGTGCGGCGGGTCACCGCGGGTGGCCCCAGCAGCTCCGGGATGCGATCGTGGGTCTGCGCCTTCACCCAGGCGTTGATCGCCCGCCGGGCGCCATCGGGGTCGGCCTTGAAGTCGACGAGCCGGAGCCCCGCGCCGAAGCGCGTGGCGAGCGCGTCGAGGTAGGCGGGCTCGAGCGCGAGATCGCGCTGCGCGAAGGGCGCGTTGGCGATCTGCAGGGCGACCTCGGGGGGCGCGTTCGGGCCGAGCGCGTACTGGGCGAAGACCTGGTTGAGGGCGGCGAGCGAGGCGTCGAGCGCGTTCACCCCGGTCGCCTGGGCGTCGGAGCCAAACCCGTGCAGAACCGCGTCCATCTGGGTCGCCGTCTCGCCGCGGGCGCCTGCTCGCGCCATGGCGAGCGCGATCGCGATGCTCGCAGGCGAGATCACGCTGTTTCCTCCGCCCGACGCGAGCCGCCGCAACAGCGCCAGACCGAACGCGTTGACCTCCGCGGCGGCCTGGGTCGCCTGGGCCGGGGTGGTCGTGGGACGGCTGGCCGACGACATCGCGAGGGCGATGCCATCGGGGCCGGTGCTGATGGTGGGGGTGGGCTCAGCCGCGCTCGGAGTGACGCCGGGGACCGAGGCGGGAGGCGGCGACGGACGGGCGCTCGCTGGGGCCGACGGAGCGACCGAGCCCGCGGCGGCAGGAGTCGCCGAGCCTCGCCCGGGCGTCGCGCTCGCCGTAGAGGCGCATCCAGCCAGCTGGGCGGCAACGAGCGCGAGTGCGAGCAGCCGGCCCGTGGAACGGTGCGACATGTCAGTCCCTCCCGCCAGCGGAGATCCGCGGGTCGAAAGCAACGCCACGGCGAAGAGCTGTCTGGGGGCGGCTCTCGGGACGCGCCAACGCGACCCTCTCGCCCGGTCGCTCGATCTGCGCCCGAAGGTCGGCGAGCCCGCGGGCCAGGCAGGCACCGAAGGCGGAGGGCGCCACGCCCAGACCGAACGCCGCGTCGGCGGCCGAAAGTCCGAGCGTGAAGCGGAGCAGCAGCGCGGCACGCGCCTCGAAGGGCAGCCCGGAGAGCGCCCCGGCGATGGTCGACCCCGCGACGTCGTGCCTGACCTGGCCGGCGAGGAGCCCGCGACGAGCCGGGAGGGCGCCCGAACCGACCCGCCGGCGCGCGTGGCGCACGCACAGCCCCGCCAGCCAGGCCGTGAGCGGGAGGCGTTCGTCGCCTCGTTCGATCGCGCGGAACGCCTCGACGAACGTGGCGGTCACCACGTCCTCGGCCACGGCCGGCGATCCGGCGAGCCGCACGGCGAGGCTGAACAGCAGGCGGCTCCGCGAGGCGATGAACTCGGCGTACGCCGCCTCCGAGCCCGCCCGGCAGCGCCGGACCAGCTCGCGCTCCCGCGCCAGCTCGTCGTTCATCGCCCGGGCACCGGGAGCGCGAACGTCCACGGCCCCTCGACGCGCACGACCGCGCCGCCGGTTCCGGCGCCGGTGAGCGTCTGGATGCGCACGACCAGCGAGCCGCCCGGACGATCGGAGCCTGCCAGGGTCGTGAGCTCGAAGAGCCAGGAGCCCGGATCGGCCACCGCCGGATAGGCCTGCAGCGGGAGCGTCCGACCATCGAGGGTGACCGAGCCGATCGGGCTCATGCTCGGAAGGTCGGGCCCCCGCACCCGCAGACGTGCCCGCACCATCGTCGGCGAGATCGAGGCCGACTCCAGGGTGAGCGCGTAGCCCGAGGCGACCTGGGTCGCTCCCGGCGGCGGCACGGGCACGAGGACGCCGCCCGGTGCGACGTCGAGCGCGAAATGGAAGGTGACCGGACCGGGCAGGGCGCTCGTCGCGGCCGACGGGGCCGGCTCAGCGCTCGGCGCGGGCTCGAGAGCGACCGTCAGCGCGAGCTGCAGCCGTCCGGGGGCGCGCGGCTCCTCGGGCAGGAAGCCGATCACGACCCCCGTCGCATCGGCGTTCGGATAGCCGCCCGCGAAGTACGGGTCGTAGCGGCGGCCCGCGCTGTCCACGAGGCTGTAGTCGGGGGCCAGCTCGACCGGCGCGGCGCCCGCCGGGGTGACGATCGCGACCCCCACCAGGACCTGGTTGGCGTCGGCGTACGCCGCCTGGAGCGTGACCGAGTACGGACCGGCGTGTTCGATGAGGCCGATCCGGGTGGCGCGCTCCCAGCCGAGCTGCCAGCCCTCGGTACGCTGCACCGTGGGGGCAAAGAGGTCGAGGTAGGCGGCCGCCGCGCCGACGAGCACGAAGGCGGCCAGGGCGAGGGCGAGCGGCCGCAGGCGCCCAGGCAGCGCCAGCGCGGGCAGCGCGCGACGCCGGACGGGCCTGGCGCCCTGGGCCCGACGCAGCGCGATGGCGGCGGCGACCCGCCCGTCCATGCGCGCCGCCGCGTCCGGCGACGGGACGGTGGCGAACGCAGCGCCCAGCAGCTCGTCGAGGCGGCCCTGGCTCAGCGGCATGCTCTTACTCCCAGCCACGGCAGGCCTCCCGGAGCGCCTCGAGCGCTCGGCTCAGCAGCTTCTGCGTCGCGGCCTCGCGCTTGCCGATCACCGCGCCGATCTCGCGCGCCGAGAGCCCCGCGCCATAGCGCAGGGCGAGCGCCTCGACCGCCGGCTCGCCCAGGCGGCGAAGCGCGCGGCGCAGCTCGTCGAGCTCGGCCCGTCGGACGGCCGAGGCCTCCGGGTCGTCGCCCGCGGCGGGCAGCTCCCAGGCGCGCAGGGTGTCGAGCGAATGCGTCCCGCGGTTCCGGCGCGCGGCGTCGATGGCGGCGTTCCGGGCGATCCGCAGCAGCCAGGCCGGGAAGCCCGAGCCGGATGGGCGAAAGCGATCGAGCCCGGCGAGCGCCCGCTCGAAGGTCAGGGCGGCGAGGTCCGCCGCCGCGTCGTCGGAGCCGGTGCGCGCGCGCAGGTAGCGGTACACGGCGAGACGGTGGCGCTCATACAGCAGCCCGAACGCCTCGGGATCGCGCCGGGCGGCCTCAACCAGCGCGTCGTCGGTGGCGATCCCTTCCACCGCGGTGCCGGGCTCGACGCCGGCGACTGTTGCTGCAGTCGCCGGCAGATCTGCCCCCGCGCCCGGTTCCGCCGGATCGCCGGGCTCGGCCAGGCCCCCGTCGAACGCTACCTCCCGCTCCACCGTCCCCTCGCCTGCGGCACCCTTCCCGGACGCCCCTCCGAACGAGATAACGCATGCGGGAGCGCAATCCGGACAACCCCAGTAACGAACGCCCCCTCCCCGTCCCTACTAGGCGGTCACATCGTGGCCGTCCTCACGGTCAAACGGGAAGGGCCACCCGGATCAGCGACGGCCTCGGCGAGTGGCCACGGCGCGGCGAACGGCCACTCGCTCGCGGAGGACGCCGACGGCTGGCGCAGCGCCGAACGCTACGCCGCCCTGGAGACACCAGTCTCATCGGGCAGCATGATGGTCACGCCATCCCCCGCGAGGTCCGCGGCGTTGATCCACACGAGGTAGAGCAGTGTGCGGGCGAGCTGGCCTCGCTTCGCCGCGGGTCACCTTGCTCGGGTTGCGTCACTCGGGGCAGTTGAGCTGGACGAACCCGGCGACGATCGAGGTGTCGTTATCGCGCACCGCGGCGACGATCCGGTCGATCGCGGCGCGGCTGCTATCAGTCGAGAACTGCCCGCGGTAGAACTCCCAGGTCGGCGTGGACAGGATCACGCTACGGGCTGCCTGGGCACGCCCGGACGGCCCAGATGTCGTCGCGTCGAGCCACGAGCGGTCCCACGCGCAGAAGGCGACCATCTCGACCCACGACCGCGCGCCGCCGGCCGAGTAGGTCCCGTCGCGTGCGACGAGAGACGGCGGCCAGGTCGCCCCGGCGGGGAGCGGAACGACCTTCTTGGCGGCGTCGATCTCGCCCTGGAACGCCGCCGCGGACTCGAGGCCAAGCGGCGACTCGGTGGTGCGCAGGAGCGCCGAGACCGGGAAGATCATGGGCGCTGCGAGGAGCAGGAGGGCGAAGGCCGCGGCGATCGTGCGCGGTCGGACATGGAGCCTGCGGCGCGAACCTGGCGCAAGACGACGCTCGAGGCGAGCGTCGAGCGAAGCGCGCTGAATGGCGGTCATCGGCGCGGCGAGGGCCGCACGGAGGGTCGTATCGAAGTCAGGCGAGGTCATGGAGCGCCTCCTTGAGGCGGGCGAGGCCGCGGTCGAGCAGCTTCTGGGTCGCGCTCGGGCTCTTGCCGATAACCGCGGCGATCTCGCGGACTGTCAGCTCGCTCGTGTAGCGCAGCGCGATGGCGTCGCGCTGCGACCTCGGTAAAGCCTGGAGACCGGCATGCAGGCGCGCTGCCTGCTCCGCCCGGAGCATCTGGTCCTCGAGCGATGGTGCAACTGGCGCCGCAGTCGCGACATGCCAATGGAACAGCACTGCGGCCCGAGCGCGTCGGTCCGCATCGATCGCCGCGTTGCGTGCCGTGCGCAGCAGCCACCCGATGCCCGGTTCGCGTCCCGCTCGGAGCTCGCCGAAGGCGCGCTCAAAGGTGACTGCGGTGAGATCGAGGGCCCGGTCCTCGTCGCGGCTGATCGCCCGGAGGTAGCGGAAGACGGCCTCACGGTGGGTGAGGTAGAGCGCCTCGAGGACGTTCGCCGCGTCCGACCCCACGGCTGTCCGGTCGACGCCCGACAGGACGGCTTGGCTGCTCATGTCCTGAAGACGCACGGCCCCGGCGATTTCGGACAACGAGCCCCCTCGTGCCCTGCATTTCGCAGGATCGCCCTCCTCTGCGCCAGGTCAAGAGACCTGTGCTTGGATCGCCGCTGACCACTGCTACGGGCCACCCTCGAGTGCGTAGCCGACGTAGGCGTCGGGGCCCGTGTGAAGGAAGATCGCCACGTCGCACGTGGCCATACCGCTCGGGATCGGGTGCGGCTCGAAGAGCGCGAGGAGGGGCACCTCGCCGAGGGACGGTTCGAGGATGACCGGGGCATATCCCGGGGTCATGCCTGCCTCGATCTCGGCCCTTGTGAAGACGCGGGTGTTGTCGGCCGAGCGGATGAACGACCGCCCGCAGAGCGGGATGTGCGTCGGCGACCGAAGGCCGAACCGCTGGGTCCGAACTGGGTCTCGACGAAGACGAAGCCGGCCACCAGGACCACGCAGAGCAGCGTCACGAGCACGACACCTGCGGCGAGGACGTCCTGCTTTCGGAGCCACGGCTTGGTGTCACTGGATCGTTCCATCCCGCTCACACTCCGCCGGAGGCTTCTGGAGGTCAAGGGCCGTCAGGACGCCGCCGTGGGCGGGTAGTCGCCGCGATCGACGCGATCGCGAGGACCAGCACGTATGGAACAGCCACCAGCTACCTCCCGCGCCAGCCTCCGCACCGCCGGTGACCGCGTCAAGGGAAAGGTGGCCCCGCTGCCTCGGCACCCTGGGAGGTCGCGATCCCTCATTCAACGCGCGAGGGCAGACGTCGCCTTCGGTATGACAAGGGCAAGACCGATGGCGAGAACCACGACAAGGGTCGCGACGAGGGCGAGAACAGCGGTCGCCCGACGACGGTGTGACAGGCAGTAGACGTAGATGAGGAGGAGAGGCGGCGTCGAGTAGAGGGAAGCGCGGGCTTCGTAATAGAGACCGAGGGAAGGAGCGGCCAGGGAGGCGACCACGAGCCAGCCCGCGATCAGTATGGCGACGCGCGGACCCGTGATCCACGACCGAGACGCACCTGGCCTGCGCGGTCGCAGCGGCGATGCGGCCATACAGCAGATGGTAGGCTCGGCGCGCGCTGGACGCGCTCAGAAAGTGCCGCTGCGCAGCTCGGTCGTATTGAGGAACCGCAGCCAGCCCTCCACGGTCCCGGCAGCCGTGCCGGTGTCGACGACGCTCGTCGCGAGCTGGTCGGATGTGCAGGGTGCGACGGCCGCCGGGAGCGAGGGCGATGGCGCCGCGAAGCTGATCGGCGCGATCGCGTATGGGAAGCCGTCGCCCAGGGTGGCGACGATCACGCAGGCGTCCGTGCAGGTGACCGTCGGAGTCGCGTTGAGGGGCCGCGTCGGCGCCTGCGGAGAGACCATGAAGATCATCTGCCCGGCGCGCGACTTGTCGGTGACGAGGAACGGCTGGGCGGCCAGCTGGGCACCGCAGCCGAGGTCGCTCGCGTCCCGTGCCGACGCGCACTCCGAGATCCAGACCTTGCCGCCGACGCCGAACCCGCTGACCCGCACGTGCACCGCCTGGCCGTCTCGGAGGCCGCTCGAGGGCGTGACGGCGACGCGCGGCTGATTGGCAGTGAGGGTAGGAGCGAGGGAACCGGGAGCCGACGACGCGGCAGCCGTCGCGGCTGGCAGGGGCCACGCAGCGACCGCGTTCCATGTCATGCCGCCGTCGCTCGTGCGCTCCAGGGTGACCGCATCGGCGCGGCTGTCCCGGACGAGGACGAGCCAGCTCCGATCGTCGAGGAGGGCCGCGCTGATCGGGAAGCGCGCGCCGTCGGGATCGACAAAGGCGGGGCTCGCCCATGTGCGCCTGCCATCGGCGGTGCGCCACAGGCCGCGGTCGGTCCACAACAGGCCGTGCCCGTCGGGCCGCATCGCGATGCCGCCCATCAGGGCACCCCCAGGATGGCGGCGGTCTCTTCTACCGAATAGCCCGCGTAGTGGTGGAGCGCCACCGCGGCGCGCTGGCTGGAAGGGAGCGCGTCGATGCTCTCGCGGACGGCTCGTGCCAGATGGGCGTCGGTGGTTCCGGGGTCATGGGTGCTGGAGGAGGCCTCGATCTCCCGCACTCCGCCGGCGGTGCGGCCCCACCAGGTCCGGCGCCTCCCGTCGGAACGGATCGCCTCGCGTACCACGATCTGGTTGAGCCAGGCTGCGGCGCGCTCGGGGTCGCGCAGCGAGCCCTGGAAGCGCAGGGCCCGCTCGACCGCGGCGAGCACCGCGTCTTGGGCGTCGGCGGGGTCGCGGCAGATCGCGCCGGCCAGGCGCACCAGGCGCCCGTACTCGCGCGCGATCACCGCCTCGAGTCGCAGCTCTGCCGTCGTCGCGTCTCCTCGGAACGTCCGCCGGCGTGCCGGCACCAGTGGCTGGGATGCCATACCGCATGTTGGACCCGCCCATCGTCACAAAGGGGTCAAACGCCCAAAGGCTCGATCTCATTGCGCAGCGGGCATAGGTACCGTCCGGCGCGGACCGCGCTCTTCGAGCAGTGTGTCGCATCCCGGTCATCGAACGCCGGCCCCAAGAGCCCGCGCATGCGAACGGACCGCCGCCAGCAGCCCCGACGAGGTGGGACGGCTCGCGGGCGCTGGGGAGGCGCCATGGGGCACGCACCATGCAGCGCGAGCCGCCAGACGACGAGCGACCGGCGCGCCTTGTCGCCCGTGCCCACCTCGTATCCCGGTGCCGCTCCCGGCACCCGTTACAGCGGGGCAGGCCGGCGCGGTGCGGAGATGCACCAGATATCGCGTGGCGAGCGTCTCCGGCCCTTGACGACGGGTCCCCGGTGCAGAAGCTCCCGCGGCTGGTCCTGCGTCGTGGGGCCTCAGGCACATGGGAGAACACGAAAGATGCAGAACCAGTTTCCCGGCACGTGCGTGCGCTGCGGGCGCGCGGTGCCATCCGGCGCGGGAATCGCGGAGCGCGGGGCGGATGGGCGCTGGCAGGTCCGTCATCCTTCTCGCGGCGATCGGTCGTGCGAGCACGCGGAGCTGGCCACGAGTGTCCCGGTCCCGGAGTGGCGGCCGGCGATGGAGGGGGGCGATGCACCCGCTGCGGCGTCTGCGAGGAGGAGGCGGCGGCTCTCGAATACAGCCGCACACAGCGCGTCGCGCGACACATCGAACCCCGGGGCGAGGGACGGACGTGCGAAGCGGCCGTTGCCGAGAAGCGCGCTCGGGCCGCGGCGCTGCAGGCGACTCACGATGTCGAGCGCGCTGTGCGCGCGCGGCCGGCGTCGGATGAGCGCCGCAACCTCCGGGCCGACGACTGCTCGCGCTGCGGCGGCCGCGTCGCACCGGGCGAGGGTCGACTCTGGCGGGATGACGCCGACGACGAAGACGGCGATCACGACTTCTGCTTCTGGGCCGCGAAGCCCATTCTGGCCGACACCCGCTACGCGGGCCACACGCGCGGCCTGTACGCGGTGGCCCACCTCGACACGAGCGTCTGCGGCCGCTACGAGGCGGCGTTCGAGGCACGCGTGACGGCTGGCCGCAAACGTGCTGCCGCGGTCGACGCCGCTCGAGCTCGACTCGACCTCGCTCTTCGCCCGAGCGAAGACGTGCCGCCTGCGGCGCCGGACTCGGAGCGAGTTCAGGTATCCGCGCCCGGGCTCCAAATCACTGGTTACGATGTGTACATCCTGATCGAGCCGCCGACGGCCTCTCCGCGGCGGGTCCTCGAGATCACCTACCAGGGCGCCGACGGCGACGCCTGGGGCCACTACAACTACGGGTGGAACACCCGTGCACGGGTGGCCGCGTACTCGGAGGAGCTGGTCGCCGACGCCAGGTTGCAGGCCTACAGCGGGCCGGACGTCGATCCGCTGGCCGGCTGGGTGGAGCCCGGGTAGAGGTGAGCCGGGCCGGGCACCGCTAGCTTCCTGGGCTGGCGGCGGGATGGTCCATCAAGTCGATGCGATAGATCGTCCGAAACTCCGCCTGCTCGGACGCCGAGGGCAGGCGCGGGTCCGCCCCCCGTTCGAGGATGGCTAGCCGGAGCACGGCAGCGTCCTTCTGCCAGGTATACGCCGCGGTCTCGATCGTCGACCGCTGTGCATCAAAGGAGGTTGGCAGCCAGCCGCGTTCTGCCAGCTGCCGTTGGTAGAACGCGACGACGTCGGCCTCGGATGCCTCGGCGCCGAAGGTGTGACCCGAGATGGCAGGGACGGGACCTTCGATGGTCTGCGTCGCCTCCACGGACACGGTGCGGAGGATCGAGGCGCCGGGGTAGGCGAGGGTGTTCTCGGGCATCGACTGCAGCGCCGCCAGCCGACTGCCGCTCGGCCCACCGCACGCCGCCAGAGCGACGGCTATGACGACGGCGACGGGCACGAAGCGGGCCACTCTCATTGAGCGATTGAACCACGCGCGCCGCTGTAGGCGAGATCGGCTTCGCAGGCCACGGCGCTTGGCCACCTCGCCCGGCTTGCCCCCCTGCCCGACCATTGCCATGGTCACGCTGGCGCGGGCGACGCTCACCCAGTCGGGGTTCTCCACCACGGAGGCAGCGACGTCGACCTGGCCGCCGTCAGGCGCGTCACACGGCGCGCGTCACCTATCGCCGCCCGCGGCGGGCGGAGGGCCGGACGGGCCCCGCACACCCTTCCGCCGCTCCCGTCGCCGCGCCATCAGCGCGGCCAGCTGGCGCCCGAACCCCTGGCCGGAGGGCTCGTAGAGTGCGCTTGCCGGCCAACTTGTCAGGCAGATACTGCTGGTCGACATCGGCGCCGGGGTAGTCGTGCGGCGTCACGGCGACATCAGGGGGACGCCGCCGTCGAGGTGAGCCAGAGCGGGGTCGAGTCGGTCCCGTTCGAGAGCGGGAACCAGGCGCGCAGCGCGCCGTCCGGCGTGACCGCGCCAGGCGGCAGGACGTCGAACGGTCCACCGGCGCTCGCGGGTGGCACGATCGCCACGCGGTGGTCGGCGGTCCGGAGCCGGGTCCCCGGCACGAGCGGCGCCCCGAGCGTGTGCGTGGCCGGATCCCAGAGTCGGACCGTGCGCGCGTCGGGGTCGGCCAGGATCAGCCGATCATCCGAGGTCCACGCCTCATCGAGGTTGGCAGAGGGCAACGGGATGGCCTCGTCGCGCCCGAGATCGAAGACGAAGGAGCCGGTCGCGATGAGTGATCCCGTCGGGTCGAAGAGCACGGACGTCCGCGGGTCGAAGGTCGGCCGCGGGAACGAGACGACCGGCTGGAGTGAGGAGGCGTCGAGCACCTCGAGCCAGGCCGGCGGCACCGATCCGGTGGCGGCCAGCACGACGCCGGAACCATCGACCCGGGCAGACGGAGTCTCGCGGAGGACCGCCAGGCGGGTCCCGTCCGGTGACCAGGCCGCCGGCTCGCCCGGCAGCGCGGCCGAGAGCCCGCGGGGGCTCCACACCGCGAACGATCCAGGCTCGCTCGTCGAGCCGGGGATCGTCAGCCCGATCGCCACGGCGCCCAGCGAGCTCGCCAGGAGCCCGGTGGCGGCCCCGACGATCCGCGTCGAGCTGCGCGCATCGGCCGACCAGCGCCACGCGGTCGCTCCCGGCGCGCCGCCCGGGTCGCGTTCCAGCGTCACGAGGCGGTGGTCGTCGATCCACGCCGCCGCATAGCCGGGGATCGCGCCCACCGGATGGCCGCCGCGGTCGAAGAGGTGGATCTGTCCCTCGCCGAACTGCTGCGAGAGCGCGGCCGCGGCGAGCCTTGTCCCGTCGGGCGACCAGGCCAGGGTGCCCCACGTCCAGGACCAGTCGATGAGACCATCGGGCGCCGGGGACGGCGGCGCGGTGTTGCCGGGATCGACGCCTTGGATCGGCCAGTGGGGCGCCGGGACGACGCCGGGGTCGACCGCGAAACGCTGGTCCGGGTCGTTGGCGAGCGGCGGCGGCGCGGTCGGCGATGCCGAGGCGGTCAGGCTGGCCTGCGACGTGGCCACCGGGGTGGCGGCGCCGTGGGTCGTTGACGGTGCCGCGCTGCCCACGCAGGCCGCGACCAGCACCGCCGTGACGACGAGCGGGATGGCGCGCGACCACCAGCGCACTGGCATCACCTCGTCGGCGAGATGAACGAGAACACCAGGATGAGCTCCGAGGGCGCCTCGGGGTGATCGCAGCGCGGCACGACGTCGCCGCCGAGCGGGCCAGCGGGGGTGGTGGTGACCGTACCGCCGCCGGGCAGGGCGACCCGGACGCGCAGCGATCCGACCAGCGCGCCGCACCAGTTCTGCCAGTTGATCCCGAGCCCGGCCGAGTCGGCCACGCCGGGCGACAGCGTGACCGGCGGTCCGGGCGTCTCCTCCGGCGTGCCGATGACGAGCGGGAGGGCACTCCCGTCGGCCCCGAGGAGCTCGATCGACGCCGGGCTGCCCGAGAGCGTGCAGGGCGCGTCGCCCACGTCCGTGAACGCGACGTCCGCGCCCACCGTGCCCGTGCCGCCGGCGCCCAGTTCGGCGCGGGCGCGCAGGTCGGCCGCGCGGCAGGGAGCGGCGAGCGCCAGCGACCACGCGGGCGACGGGGCCGGGGAGGCAGGCCGGGAGGGCGCGGGGGTCGGCGCCGACGTCGCGCCAGCGACGGGCGCCGGGAGCCTGCCGACAGGGGTCCAGCTGCTCCCTCCATCGCTGGTCACAACGAGGATCTGGGGCATCCCGGAGTCGCCGTCGACCAGCAGCACGCCGGTGCCGTGCTGCGCGTCGAGCAGGCTCGCCCAGGCCAGGCTGCCCAGCGAGAGCCCGGTGGGATGGAGCGTGCGCCAGGTCGCGCCACCGTCGTCGGTCACCTCGAGGAACGTCGGCAGCCCCTGCTCCACGGCGAGCCAGTGGCGCGCGTCGGCGTACGCGATCGGCGCGGCGAGGGCCCCGGACAGGGTGGAGCGCCGCGTCCACGTGCGTCCGCCGTCCGCGGTGGAGAAGACGAGCGTGCCGGACCCGGAGGCCGGGTCGCTCGTCGGGAGGGCGAAGAAGCCGGCCGCGGCGTCGAGGAAGACCGCTGGGCCGAGCAGGCCGGGCGACCCAGAGGCGGCCGAAACGCCGGGCAGGGCGACCGGCGACCAGCTCACGCCGTCATCATGCGTAACCTCGAAGAGTGGGTGGGCCACCGGTCCCGCCTCCGGCTGACCGGCGGCCCAGATCGTGCGCCCGTTGGTGGCCGTGATCAGCGAACCCAGCGGGCCGCCGCTCGTCTCGGCTGCGGGCACCGTGCGCGCGACGCTCCACGTCGCGCCACCGTCGCTCGTGCGCAGCAGGGTGCTCGCGCCGGCGTTGCTGCGCCCACCCGAGACCATGAGGAACCCGTGCTGCGGGTCGAGGAAGAAGAGCGTCCGGGCGGTATCGGGGTAGTCGCCGGGCACTGGGGCGTGAGCCCAGCTGCGCCCGCCGTCGCTCGTCCAGTTCACGATGAGGTCGACGCGATCGAACGGCCCCTGGCCGCGGTCCGCCGAGCCAGGCGAGGCGGTGATAGACCAGGCATGCGTGGCGTCGAGAACGAAGATCGACGGCGAGATGGAGTCAGGCGCCGGCAGCGGCACCGTCCCGACCGTCCAGCTGGTCCCGAGGTCGGTCGAGACGGCGAAGGCGTGACCCCGGATCGCCCAGATGGCGCCCGAGCGCGCGACCGCGGCCATGCCCACCTCCGCGGCGACCATCGCCGGGACGAGCGACGGCATCGCGTGCGGCTGCTTGCCGGGCGGGAGCACCGGGACGGATGCGGGCGGTGCCGGGCTCGAAGGAGCCGTCGCGGTCGGCGTGATCGCGCCCGCCGAGCACGCCTCGACCACGAGCGCGGCGACCAGTCCGATCGCGGCTCGGCTGAGGCTCTGGCGGATGCTGCAGGGGTCCACGCCGGGTGCGGTTCGCCTCCACCGTTACTGACGCCACGACGGCCCGAATGGTTCATCGACACTCAGCATGGAGGGTACTCGTCACTTGGCCGCCGGGCACGTGGGGCGCGGCGGGACCCGGCCGCCGGCTGGTGCGCCATGAGCCGAGTGTCCATGAGTGCCTCACGCCGAAGGTTGCGGGTCGCCCGGGCCTCGAAGAGGATCGCCAGGGTGATGACGGCGTAGACGATGGTCGAGATCGCCGTCAGCGCGCCCGCGTTGTCGTTGAGGCCCTTGAGGAGGTCAGCCATCGGAAGCGAACCGACGGCGAGCAAGGTAGAGCTCGACAAGCGTGCGGAATCGGCCGGCGATCGACGCCAGCGATGGTGAGCGCGCCTCCGACGCCGCATCGGCAGCGTCCCAGGCCGCCGCGAAGTCGTCGAGCGCGAGGGAGAACCGAATGGTGGCATGGCCGAGGTCGTGTGCCGGCTTCTCCGCCCGCAGTCCGGTCTCGTCTCGATCGAGGCATACGGGGCTTCCTGGCAGTTACCCCGGCGGGACTTTCACCCGCTGGTGATCGAGCCCTTGGCAGGGCACACGTGGATTCGGGCTAAGGGCTCTGCCCGAGAGGCGAGCCATCGAACGGGAGGAAGCTGCCCTCGCAGCCTCGCCACAAGGAGGGGCGGATTCAACCGATCGATGCAACATCCCACCCGATGGGCTCAGGTGCCCGTCACCTGCAGCGTCCCGTGCATCCCCTGCTGGGCGTGGCCTGGCACCGGACAGAGGTAGGCGTACGTCCCGACCGCCGCGGCCGTGAACGTCAGCGTCTCGCTCGGCAGGCCAGCCGACGTGGGGTCGCCGAGCGGCGGGGCGAAGGCACCCGCGAAGGCAGGTGGCGCGCTCATCATCGCCATGAAGGGGAAGGGCGGCTGTGCGCTGGTGAGGAGCCAGGCATGGCTCGTATCGCTGTCGGCGTTGACGAACTGCACGGTCACGGTGGCGCCCGCCGGCACGACGATCGTCGGATCGACGAGACCCGCGATGCGGAACGTCATGTCGGGCCCATCGGGCGGGCTGGCGAGGACCGCGAGACGGACCTCACGCGTACCGAACGTGATCCGCCTCGCCGTCGGGTCGACAGTCGCACCGGCGGGCGTCGCGGCACCGAGGGCCAGTGCGTCGGCTTGAGAGATGGGCTGCCCGACCCGACCCGCCAGCGCACTGCCCATGGCCTGGCCCATGTCGCTGCCGGCGCCGAGCATAGCCGGTCCCATGAACGACCAGGGGCCCCAGCCCGTGCCCGAACCGCTGCTCCCGGCGACGGCGCCGGCGATCAGGAGGAGCAGCCCGAGCCCCACCAGGCCGCCCCCCAGCCGGCCGAGCATGCGCTGGCTCATGAGGGGTACCCGAGGGTCCTCCTGGCCTGCTCGAACTCGGCCTCACTGATCTCGCAGCGGGCGTAGCGCTCGCGCAGGATCTCGAGCGCGGTCGGCTGGCGCGAACGCTCGTCGATCCGGTCCGGCCCGCTCAGGGCGCGCACGAAGAGCGCGACGAGGCCGGCGAACAGGATCAATCCACCGAACATCCACAACCAGCCGGCGAGGCCCATGCCCCAGCCAATTCCTCCCATCATGGGAGCGCCTCCTGTGCCTATCGTGTCCGCAATTCAGCGTCGACGTGCTGCCGACACTGGAGAGATTACGGGGCTGACCTCAAGGCGTCGTCCCCCCGAGGGCCAAGATTCGATCAAGCCGGGCACGACGCGTTGCCTCACAGGTCGGCCCGGATGCCGAGCGCCCTCGCCGCGCCTAGGAGCCCCAGGGTGGATGCCCGACGTTCGAGCCCCCCGCCCAGCCAGTAGCGCTCGAAGAGCACCTTGCCGGCATGCCAGGTGCGGCCCGGACCGCGCAGCACGACGGAGGGGTCGGGCTCGGCGAAGAAGTCGCCGTCGGCGAAGGCGGCCGCGCCACCGCCGGTCTCGACCCAGCAGAATCCCTTCCCCTCGAACTCCCCGCCGGGCACGGACGCGCCGAACGCGGCGGCGATGCGCCGGGCGGCGACGAGCGCCTCGGCATGGGCGAAGACGCCGGCCTTGGGCAGTGGCTTCCCGTTGGCGAGCGTGATCGCGGTCGTGTCGCCCACGGCATAGACGCCGTCGAAGGTCGTCTGCAGCGTGCGCGCCTGGACCGGCACCCAGCCTGCCTCGTTCGTCAGGACCGAGCC
>JAJYJR010000342.1 GCA_021789355.1 Chloroflexota bacterium
AATACGCCGCATTCGCCCTCCTGTCGACGGTTACGAGGCCGACGCGGACCAGCCGCTCGAGGACCTTTCGGACGCCGTTCGCGCTGCCAGCTGCAGCCAGGCGATGGACATCGAAGACGGTGAGCGGAAGAGTGGTCCCGGCGAGGGCCTCCATCACGGGCCCGTCGAGTGAGGGGACGACGGCCCGGATCGGATGACTGACGTCCATCGCTCTCTTCTACTACAGTGTAAGTTCTTACACAATAGTAGGCACAGTTCTACTACGGTGCAAGCCGCCAGCCACGGGACGGCCGGGTGCCCGCTCAGGCCAGCTGCGCCTGCAGCAGATGTGTCGTGCCGGACACGCCTTTGAGCTCGACCGGACCGATGTCCGCGAACGTGATCCCGCTTTCCTGAGAGGCGTCGGCGACCGCCTGGCTGACCAGCACCTCGCCGGGCCGCGCATAGTCCGCGATGCGCGCGCTGAGGTTGACGGTCTGGCCGAAATAGTCACCCCCCTGGAAGAGCACGGGCCCCGCGTGCAGCCCAACGTGCGCCGGCGGGAGTCCAGCGTCCCGCAGCCCGTCCACAATCTCGAGGGCCGAGCGTACGCCAGGACCGGGGTCTCGGAAGTAGAACATCACGCCGTCACCCAGCCACTTGATCGGCTTGCCGCCGTGCCGCACCGAGCTGCGCTCCACGAGGCGTGCGAGCGTGGCCGCCAGGTCGGCGGCGGCATCGTCACCGCGCTCCTGGGTGAGGCGCGTGTAGCCGGTGATATCGAGAAAGCAGATCGCCGGTGGTCGCTCGAGACGGCTGTGGAGCCCCGCCTGGGCCAGCAGCACCTCGAAACCTTCGATCAGGTTCGCGGTCCAGGCGCGCGCCTGCTGGGCGTGGTACATGGCCAGCACGGCTCGCTCGGCCAGCGGTGCGTTCCGATTGGCGAGATCGGTGCTGGCGATCTCCTCGGCGCCCCGTCCGGCGGCCATGGCCGGCGCGATCACCTCCGAATACCACCACGCGCCCTCTTGCTCGGTGATTCGACGCGTACTCTCACCCTGGACGCGGAGGAGACGCTCGATCGCGATCTGCCGAAACCCCAGCGAGACCTGCAGCTCGATGTGCGGCACGATCTCCATCTCGTCCTCGCGCAGCCGGTCGTCGGGTGACGGTTGCGCCATGCCGATCGCTTCGCGCACGGCCATGAGCAGGTCGAGGGGGATGCCGGTTCGTTCGCTGACCTGCCGGAACGTCTCGGGGGCCAGGGCGGCGAAACGCTCGTAGGCCGCAGCGTCGAGGAAGGCGAGGGAGATCGCGCCGCGCTCGATTGCCGCCGCCACACCGTCGAGCGGGATGCCGGCATCTTCGAGCGACTTGACCATCGACACCCGGCGCACGTCGCCCGGTGAGAAGCGATCCGGCTGCTCCGAGCTGAGAATGCCGAGATCCACGAGCCGGGCGAGGTAGGCGGGGTCGACCCCGGCCCGGTCGGCAGCCTCGTCGCTTGGGTACCACGTCATCCACGTAGCCTACTGCGGCCGCTCGCGGCCGCTCTTGTGGCCCGCGTGTCCAGTGGGCAGCCGCGGAGAAGGGGTTGGTGACCCGGCACCCGAGGTGGTGGGAGACGCTTACAGCAACAGGCCCCGCCCAGGATGAGCGAGGGCCTGTCCTGCAGTCAGGCTGCGCTGCTGACCGCGCAAGGTCGCACGGTCAGACTGCTTGCCTACTTGAGCGAGAAGTTGGCGGTGTACAGGCTCCCGTCGATGAACTGCACCTGCAGTTGGCGGCAGCTGTCCGACCAGTTCTTGTCCGTCTTCCAGACGTACGTGTACTGCTGGCTCGTCGGATCGTAGGAGAGGGTGCTGGAGCCGGCCGTCAGCGTGCTCTGCACGTCGTCCGCGGGTTGGCTGGTGTCGCAGACGATCGAAATCGACTTCGGGTACCCGTCCGCGAAGATGCCGAGACCCTCGTCACCGCCCAAGCTGAACTTGATCGGGATGGACGAGCCGGCCTTGACGGAGTTGACCGCCGGCGGGTTGCTGATCGGCGAGTAGAACCCGTCGAACGCATACACCTGCTGATAGAGGGCGGCACACAGTCCGCCGGTGTTGTTCATCGGGTAGACGTCGTTGATGTTGAGGTCGAGCGTCACCGGGCTGCCGGTCGCGGCCAGCGGCAGCGTGTAGCGATGGCCGCTGTTGTAGGCGCCCCAGTCGACGGCCTGCCCGTTCACAAGCAGGTCGAGCAGGCTCGGGCCGTAGCTCCCGTAGCCGTCGACGCTGTCGGTCCAGCCGAGGCCATTGGCCCGCTGGTAGGCGTCCTGGCTGTACTTCGCATCGGCCTGGATGTCGTACGCGCCGCTGCCGCCCGCGAAATAGGTCCCGCTGGCCTCAAGGAGGTACGTCAGACCTGGAATGGTGTCGGTTGTGGTGACCACGGGCATCGTGTACGTGGAGCTGTAGGAGGGCACGAAGCCGCTCCACACCATCGTGTAGCCCGGGTAGGTGCCGTAGCTGCAGGTCGGCGAGTACAGGCCCACGGCGCCCGAAGTGGTCGTCCACGTGAACGTCCGGCCTTGCCCGTCAGTCGAGGTCCCTGACATGCCGCCGGACTGGTTGATCGTGCCGTCGATCTCCCAAGGGTTGTAGGACTCGTAAGGCGCGGCGTACATGGCGGTGAGCGAGACATCCCAGCCGCTGATCAGGCCAGTGACGGTCCAGGTGATGCTGGGAGCATCAAGGAAGTAGCCGCTGCCACTGACAGCGCCCGTCGTGTCGCTGCTGACAGTGATGGTCATCAGGTGCGGATACGGGCCCGGGGCGTCCGGGCCGCTCGTCTCGGTGAACGAGAGCGTGTAACTGCCGTTGAGGTTCCAGGCCGGCGAGATGTACGTCGTGGCCAGGGCGCTCGCCGGCATCATAGCCAAGACGGCCGTGAGAACGGTCGCCGCCATGATGCGCTTCATCCGATGCAACCCTCCCTCGCGCGGTTCGCGCGTTGGACCGGGGATCGGTCTCGCCAGTGGCTCGCTGCGGCCCAGGCGACCGTGCAGGGACCGCAGGTCATCGCCTTCCCCCAGGAAGCGGCCATCGTAGGTTGCAGGCATCCTTGCGGGTAGGGCCGGATGGACTGATCAAGGTGCGCGCAGACAACACTCCGTTGTCCGCCCGTCTGCGCGCACGCGCGCGACTGCGAGCCGGTGGGCTGGGCGTTGTCCCTCAGCCCCCGCTCGGTGCTCAGATCAGAACGACGTACGCCTACGTCCCTGCCGCGCCTGCGCGCTCTTGAGCGCGAGCCGCGTGAAGTACGCCTTGCGTGCCATCTCCGCGCGACGCGCGCGTTCCTTCGGGTCGAGCACGCCGTCGGGGTCGACCTCGCGCTCGAACCGCGCGTCGAACGCCTTTCGCCCGGCGGCGGTCACCTCACGCGGGTCGTGCCGGGCGAGCATCGTGTACGCGCCGAGCCGTCCCGCCAAGGAGCGCGCCGGGTCCGGGCGCTTCGCCGCCGAGTTCTCCGGGTGGCGCCCCTCCGCCAGATCCCTGGCACGCCGAAGGTCTGCGAGGGCTTGCGCGCGCCGCGCAGGCGCGCGGTTGAGGGAGAAGAGGACCGATCCCTCCCCCCAACCGGAACGCGATGCGCGCCCGCACTCGGATTACGTGGTGCGTGTCGTAGAGTAGGCAACTCGGTGCGGGACGGGCCGCCCGCCAGACATGAGGCACTCAGTGGCTGTCCAGATCCCCGTCAGTGGCGGCAAGTGAACACGGAATTCAGCGCGGCTGCGACGACAGCGGGCGCGCTCATTTCCACCACCCTGTTCGAGGTTCCGGCATTCCAGCGTGAGTATGCCTGGGGCCCCGAGGAGTACGCCGAGTTCTGGGACGACATCTCACGTAGCCTAGAGGACCCGTCCTACTTCCTCGGGCTGGTCATCCTCAGCGGGGAGGCCAGTCACCGGAAACAGGTGGTCGACGGTCAGCAGAGATTGATCACGATCACCTTGCTGGCGAGCGCTCTCCATCGCGAAGCCATCGCGAACGGACGCAATGCACTAGCGGACCGGATCAGAGCGGACTTCCTGCAGGCAATCGACTACGTCTCGGATGAGATGGAACCCCGCATTCTGCTCGCCGATGCAGAGGACAACCTGACGCTCCAGCGCATCGTCAATGGCGACCTCGGTGGCGGCCCTGCTGGCCCTGCTGGTGACGATGCCCCGTCGACGGCCATTACAACCGCCTACGACTACCTGAGTGGCCGCCTTCACACGGACTTGGCGCCTGACCCATTCAAGCGACTCGGGTTGTGGACCGAGTTTCTCAGCAATCGGCTTCAGTTCGCAGTCTTCGTGCACCCAGATCCCGCGTCTGCCTACCGCGTCTTCGAGGTCATCAACACCCGAGGCAAGGAACTAACCACCGCCGACCTCCTGAAGAACTACCTCCTCAGTCAAACCGCCGCCCGCGACCGGGAGAGGCAGTACCACCGCTGGCAGGACGTGTCCAAGCCGCTAGGCGCGGTAGGACCCAACACCTTCGTTCAGTACATTCGGCATGTCGTAACCGTCCGTGCCGGCCACGTTATGCCAAAGGACCTATTCGACTACCTGGCCCAGCGCCGACCCGGGACGAGCACTGCTCCGCCTGTCGGGCAGCTACTCGACCTTCTCGAGGAGAACCTCGGGCTGTACCTGCAGATGATCGACCCGACCCTCGACGGACCTGCGCCCCCCGAGGCATTGAAGGTCTTCGGAGCACTGAACGAGCTGAATGTGATAGCGGTTCGACCACTCTTGCTCGCTGTGTCCGCGGTCGCAGAACCTCAGGCGGGGATGGAACGGGTCCTCGAACTGGTCGTTCGCCGGATAGTGGTAGGAAACCTCGGTACAGGAAACGTCGAGCGCCGTCTCGGTGACGCGGCCCGTAGTGTGCGCGAGCGGGGGACGTGGGAGCCAGCCCTAGCGTCGCTTCGTGACCTGAACCCCAGCCGCGACGAGTTCGAGTCGCAGGCCATGCGGAGAAGTCTCAACAAGGGGACGCTGCAGTTCCTGAGGCGTTCGGTCGTCCAACAGACCAAGACCCCAGAGGCGGTTGGCTACCTTCACTTCATTCGGCCTCGGCAGGCGGCTGTGTGGCCGGGCTTTGACGAGGAGGACGTTGCCTTCTGGGGATCGACCCTGGGCAACACGCTACTCGCCCGGGTGCCTAGACGGCCCATGGGAGCAAGCACATGGGCAGGCGCCATGCAGAATCTGCTCCCCCAGGCAGTGGAAGGTGAGTGGGTCGACCTGATACGAGCTCAGGGCAGGTGGGACACCGGGGCTGTGGTCACGCTCGGCCAAGCTCTAGCAGCGGCAGCGACCGGCGTTTGGTACTAGATGGTGGATCCGTCCGTCGAAGCGCGGCTAGGAACGCTGGAGGATTGCCTCGATCGGTCATCGGCGGTTGAGTCGATGGCCGCGTTGATCGATGCGGCATTCGCTGAGCGGCCTAACAGGCCAGGCGCCTCGGACGCGGTCATCGCGTTTGGGCTTGACACGAGCGCTCTCTTCAGACTCGCCGTTGATCGAGCCAACACTGACTCCATTGACTACCTGTCCGGTCAGCACGCGGGTCCCCTGATCCTGCCTGGCCAAGTGGTTCAGGAGTACTGGAACAACAGACTGGCGGCGATCGAGACCTACGGCGACTCGATACGAAAGAAGTACGACGCCTTGGCGGAGGAGGTCGCCGGGCTCGGTCCCCTCGATCCCTCATTCCATGAGCGTTTCCGAGCCCTAGTCGAAGAGTTCTCTGCCACCTACGCGTTCGCCTTCGATCCTGCCACCGCTACCCGAATTCGTTCCGTACTCGATGTACTGAAGGCACGGGCGTCCGTCCCATACGTGCCGAGATCCCGCTTCCTGCAGATCGCCGAGGCTCGGCACCGAACACGGACCCCGCCCGGGTTCCGCGACGACGGCCACGGAGACTTCTACGTTTGGGCGGACTTCCTCCTCGGACTCCTTGTTGCTCGAGACGGCGGGGTTGACTTCGGGCGGGTTGTGCTCGTGACGCAGGACGAGAAGATTGACTGGAGTCGAGGTGGTGTGGCGCACCCGCTCCTGGTCGCCGAAGTGCATGCGCTGACGGGCGCGCGGTTCGAGACGTGGAACCTGACGCGGCTGCGGGAGTTCGTCGCCTCCACTCCTGCGTGATCGCGGCGCGAGATCTGGGAGCGGCAACTTCGCGAGCCTCTAACTACTACCCCCCCTGCTCGTTGACGACGCCACCCGGACCCACTAGACTCAAATCCGACGATTTCCGTCGGAATTGGCGGGAGATCGCGCCAGGCCGGCAGGAGCGCCCGTCCCGAGATCGGACGGCGCCGTTCCGATCGGGCGTCGATCGCTCCGAGACGCCGGGATCGTCACCGACCTGAGCGAGCACCCGGGGGCAGCGAGTCGACCGTGCGAACCAGCTTCATGAGTACCGGCGCCGTGCACTTCTCCACGAAGGGCGAGTACGGCGTGCGCCTGATGG
>JAJYJR010000343.1 GCA_021789355.1 Chloroflexota bacterium
CACCACGGCGCGATCGAGGCCGACCACGTGCAGGCGTATCTCGACGAGTTCGCGTTTCGGTTCAACCGCCGCAAATCGGCGACACGCGGCATGCTCTTCTATCGGCTGCTCGAACAGGCCGTTGCCACCAAGCCCCTCACGTATGAGGCCCTCGTGGTCGTGTCTCGACCGAAGCGAATGGCCGAAGACACTGCACTTGCATGGATACCCCCCTCCCCAAATCAGCGCGCGTCGCTGAGATCGTGAGCGCGATCCACAGGGTCACAGCCGGCGACTTGGCCTTCAGCGCGGCAGTGATGGCCCGCGCGCGAATGGCGCTTCCATCACCGTCCGAGCGAGAGCTCCTGGTGATCGAACCGGTGGTGGAGTGCCTCTCGAACGACGAGATCGGCGTCCGACTGGGCCTCACCGAGAAGTCGGTCGAGAGCCACCTGCGGCGTCTGTTCGCCCGCTACGGACTTGCGACGCGCACCGAGCTCGCGTTTCTGGCGGTACGGCAGGGCTGGATCTCGCTCTCACGATATGGCACGAGCCATTGGCCCCGGCGATGACGCAGGCACGACGAACCGCCGGGTGGGGTGTTGGCAATCATGCCCGTCGCCGCAAAGGCCTCGTTTCGGCTCGGTCCGCTGCCCCAGTTCACTGAGCACGCAACCGGTGGCCCGCGGCATCTCCCCTCTTGGGGGCATCCTCAAACGATCGCCGCCCGACATGATGAGGACATGGTGCTGATGCCCCACCGCGTCTACACCTCCGCAGAGCCCGCGCTGGACGACAGCCGCAGGTTCGCTCGCAGCTCCCCCAGCTGCCCACTGCCGGGAACGGGCCGCCGAGACCTACGAGACCGAAGTCGAGCAAGCCCCGGCCGGCGGGAGCGGACCGCTGGAGACAGTATCTGACAGGCGCGGGACTCCGCCGCGCACCTCCAGGACATCGTCCGTGCCGCCATTGATCTCGAAGTGACCGAGAACGGTGCCGTCGGTCCCCTGCATGTCGAGCGACCAGGGCAGCGGCGGGATGCCGTTCGCGCCGGCAGTCAACGATGCACCCTCTGGGTACGACACGGAGGCGACCTCGCGACCGTCGATCAGGATCACGACGGTCGGACCGTAGTCGACATTGACCCCGAGCGAGTAGGGCGTGGGCGCCTTTGACGGGCCGGCGGGACCGCTCGACGGGCGCATCAGCTCGATCAGGACGAGGCACGCTACGAGGATCGCCCCCGTGGCCAGGACCGCGATCGCTGGCCTGATCAGCACCTCCCAAGGTCAAGACGGACGAGACAGATGCCGTGTTCCCGGCTGGGCGACGAGCCTCGGCCGTGTCGAATACGACGACGAGTGGGAAGCGGCTGAACCAGAGTACGACGACGAAGCGGATGCGGACGATGAGTTCTGACGCCCTCAACGCCGGTGCGCCGATGAGAACCCAGAACTCATCGCCAGCGAGATGTCCGAGCGGGTCGTGGGATCGAAGACGGCTCTACGACCGACGCGGGAGGGTCGGTTGGCCGTCGAGGAAGCGCACGCGGAAATCGCGCCACTTGCCGCCGAACAAGCCGGTGCTCACCAAGACGCTCCAGATGACCAGGTTGCCATCCTGGAAGGTCAGTCGCTCCCCCGGGCCTGGGTTGTGGATCTTCGGGAGCTCGAGCACGGAACGATCGGCGAGGCAGAGGAACTCCTCTCGGCCGACGGTGACCACCCCCACCGCCCGCCCAACGGTGCCCTGCGGCTGCCGGAGCGGCGGAGCATCATGGTCTCGGCGCTCGAATTCGATCCAGGTGCCGCCGAAGCAGCGTTCTCGGATGTCGAGCAGGCTTCGCACTGGCCGGGTGACCGCCCCGGCCTCGGCCGGCGGGAGGACCGTCAGGGTGGCCGACGGGCCGGACGAGTCCGTCAGGGTCAGCCTGTCGATCGTGCCGTCGGGGGTCTTGCCGAACTGGATGTTGGCGTCAGGCGGCATCGCCACGCGCGTGCCATCGTCGAACACGACCTCGCGGCCATGGATCCCCCTGACCGTTCGTTTCGCCGGGAGCTGCGTCAGCCGCCTGTACTCATTCGGATCTGGCTGGACCGGCCATTGCACGCGCGCGCCGACCCGGAGCAGGCGCAGGGCCGATTCGGTGGGGGTCATGGTGTCCTCCTATCGGTGCGCCGCGCAGCGCAGGCCGTGCGCGGTCAGGCGGGTGGCGGGATGGTCGCGGCCGATGCCACACACCTGGCCGGCCCCGCAGTCGGGACAGGTGAGGCAGACGGGTTGCCCGGTGGCCTTGTCCGACCAGAGCGTGAGCATCGAGCCGCAGGCGCCAACGCGGAAGCGGCGGCCTTCGTCCACCGGGCCCGCCGGGTCGCGGGCGCCGTAGCGATGCAGCACGTCGGGCGCGACCGACGGTGGCACCTGTCGCAGCACGCCCCACAGCGGCCACGCGGCGTCGAGGGCGTCCCCATCGAGGATCGGCGCGCGATCACGGGTCATCGGGCTACCCCGGGGTCGCGGCCGCCGCCGACGCGACCATCGTCCAGCTTGGCGAGATCGAACTGCCCGGCGCGCCGTCGAGCCGCTGCCGCCGCGCCCCATGCCGAGGCCGCCGTGTTGGTATCTCTCAGGCGATCGGCGTTTTCGGCAAAGGCATCCCACAGCGTCGCCGAGTAGCTGAACCGCCCGGCGGCGAAAGCGGCGCGCGCCTCGATGACCAGGCGCGAGTTGGTGGCGAACAGGTCCTCACGCATGTCAGCGCGCCCCAACGGATTGACAGCGTGCAACATCCGCGCCAAGAGAGCCGGTCTTCAGCGCGTTCACATACGCATCGTTCGGCACGATGACCGATCGGTCCCCGCCCCCCACACCGCGAGCGGCCCCCATCGTCTTCAGGTAGTGGACGAAGATCCAGTAGTCACCGGGACGGACGAGGGTGGTCACCACGTCCGAGTCCAGTTGCCGACCGGATCGAAGAGCTTGACCCTGATGAGCGGGTCGACGGCCTCGTAGGCGGCGTCGGTCGAGGGCAGGCGATCGGCCGCGCGAATGTAGCGATAGGCCGGCTTGTGGAATGCCGGGGTGGGATCGTAGGTGGTGCCATCGGTGAGTGTCGGGCGCTCCTCGCGGAACTCGGACATCGGGTCCTGCTCCCGCCGGTGCTCCGGTCCGGCTGCCGATCGTCCCCGCACGGAGGCCGACGCGGGAGGATCGGCGGGCGGGTGCCGATGTCAAGATCGCCGGCAAGGAAGATGCGTTGTCAGACCTGGTGACCCAAAGCACGGCTCGGCCGATGGACGTTGACGGCCGCGGCGGAACCTCGGCGCGCCCCTCGCTCGCCGCGCGCGACTCGGGGGCGGCCGTCGCTTCGTCCCGCCCCTACCACACCCGTCCGCCGGTCAGCACCAGGGCGTTGTTGAGATCGGCGAGCCCCTCCGTGAGCACCATCGCCAGGGGGATGGACCAGAGGAGGAGGCAGACCCACGCCTCGCCGCGAGGGGCCCCCAGGCGGACGAGCAGGCGACTGGGGCGACGGCGTGCCATGCGCCGCACCATCCCATCGCGGGTGAAGATCCAGCACATCGCCAGGAACATGCCGATTTCGACGAGGTGAAACACCGGCAGGAGCCAGGGCGATGCGGCGGCCAGGGCGCTGCCGATGGGGTTGAGCTCGCTCGCGTGGCGCACCACCAGGCCGGGATGTCCCGGCACCGGCGACCAGGCCAGGGCGGCCATGGTCTCGAACGCGTCGAGCATGACGAGGGCCGATCCCAGGACGAAGACCGCCCAGAACCGGCGCGACAGGCCCCGCAGCCCGCTCGACCGGCGGGCAGGTCGGGGAAGATGCAGGACGCCCGTACGGCCGTACGTCAGCGCATCCATGGTCGTGCTCCTGTGCTCCCGGTCCAAGTTGCCGGCGGCTCAGGCCGGCCTCCTCGAACGCACCGGGAGCCTGGGCGACGCACGGTCGGTGTCAAGGATTCCGACTGCGGTTCATCGGTGCAGCGGGCGCGCGAGGAGCACGGGACACGGGCACGGCAGCGGGCGGGGCAGCGCAGCCGACGGGGACCGGAGCAAGCCGGGCGGGTGCGTCGGTCTCCTCGATCGGGCCCTGCGGCCACTCCCCGGCCGCTCCGGTCAGCGGAGGGCGTTGGGCGCCCGGTCGAACTGGCGCGCGCGCAGCTCGGCCTGCCGCCGGTGCTCGACGAGCTCCGCGGCCCGTGCATCGAGTTGATCGGCGATCACCGCCACCTGCGACGCGATGGCGGGCTCACCCGCGGCCCGATAGCGGCTCGCCGCCTCACGGCCGAGCAGCGCCGCCCGGCGCAACAGCTCCGGGGCCTCGGCGGCGTCTTCCTGCACGGACGCCCGGAGCGTCGCCGCGGCGGCCTCGTATGCCCGGCCGGCGCGGAACAGGAGATCGCGGCGCCGGCCGCCGTCGATCGCCAGGTGTGCGGTGCGCTCGAACGCCGCGGCCTGCGCGATGTGCTCCTGGACGGTCATGGCGTGCTCCTGCTCGCTCGACGGTGCGGTGGTCCCGCCACCGGCGGGTCGGGGTCGCACCGGGGTCCCGAATCAGCGGTGTGGATGCGCCGACCCGGGCCCACCAGCGCGTCCAGTCGCGCGGCCCGGGCGCGGGCCTCGGCGGCGTACGCGGGGTTCCCGGCGCGCTCCCAGTCGGCTGCCGCACGGCGCAGGAGGGCGGCGGCGTCAGGCCACCAGTCGCGCCCCCGCCGCTCCAGGAGGACGTTGGCGGCGCGCTCCCAGCCGTTCGCCGCGCGCTGCGCGAGGACCACCCGCCAGCGGGCGTCCGGCTCCCGGGCGGCCCGATCCGAGGCATCGCGGGCGACCTCCACCCAATCGGCGACCTGGGGTGTCGGCACCTTCGGTTCCTCCATTCGACGGTCACGTCGAGCGGGACGCCCCCTCCGGTCGCTCGCCCGACGCGACGAGGGAGCATCGGCGCGGGCGAGCGACCGTCAAGGGTTCGGATCGGGGATCGTGGCCGGGGACCGGGCGCCACGTCCCGCGCGGCTCCGCTCTCGCTCGGCGCGCGGGGACCGCCCGCCCGTACGCGCTCGAAGCCTTGACGAAGGAGCGATCCTCCCCAAGCTCTCTCCGCGCGATCGAGGGATGCCGTGCCGACGGCCGTCTCCCTCGTGCGCCGAAGGGAGGCGGGAGGATGGCTCGGATGCAGCGCGTGGAGAGCCGCGCGATCCACGCCTACTCCTACAACGCCCGCCGGCGGCGCCTGACCCTCCGCTTCGAGCCGGATGGCTCCACCTATCGCTACGCCCTGGCCTCGACCCCGCCCGACCACGACGGGTCGGCCTGCCCGGTGTGTATGCAGGGGGCCGCCGCGATCGCCGCCGCCTTCGCCGCCGCGCCCTCGAAGGGCACCTACTACAACGCGGTCCTGCGCCGGGGCCACTTCCTCGTCGAACGGGCCCCCAACTGGCGCCGGAGGGGACGGACGCGCCCCCTGTCGGTGACGCTGGCCTCCCCCGACCCGTGCCCGGATCCCCTGCCCCTGCCGCCCACCCCGCGGGACGGCGCCGGGTGGGCCAGTGCCGACGCGGCGCAATCGGCCGGGCGTGCCGCGGCCACGGGGCGGACCCTGCCCCACCCGCCAGAGTCACAGTCCCACCCCTGGCGCGCGCTGCTGGGCGGGGCCGCCACCCGCGGGATCGCCGCCCTCGTCCTGCTCGGAATCCTGGCCGGATCCGCGGGGCCGGTCCGCGGGGCGACGCCGACCACGCCCACCAGGTCCATCGCGCCGAGCGATCCGTGCCCCCACTACGGCGGGCACGGCCTGGCTCCGGTCTCGGACGGCAGCACCGGCAGCGACCACGCCACCAGCACGGCCAGCGCGACGACCCGCCTGTGCGTGGCCGCCAGCGCGCAGGTCGTGGGTCCAGCCACGAGCAGCACATCGACGCCGCTGGTCACCCTGCGCTCCCAGGCCCGCTCGGCCCTGACGGTGTACGTGGGGCGGGCGAGCGATCCGGCGATCCGGGCCCTGCTGCCGCCGGGCTTCGTCAGCGGGTCTGCCTGGATGGTGATCGTCTCCGACCTCTGAGCGCCCGGCGAACGCCGTTCGGCCGCCGCCTGCGCACTGGGCCTGCGCCGCATGTGCCGCGTTCCGGGCCGTTCGAGCGTACGGCGACCGCGCGGGGCGGATCAGCGGTGCGCCAGGGCGTCGTAGTTCCCGCCGTTCTTCGCCAGTCGCCGCATCTGGGACGCCCGCGTGCGGAAGATGTCGCGTTCGTGCGGCGACGAGACCAACCAGCGCGCCTGGTCGTACCACTCGGCCGCCACCAGGAACTCGCCGCCCTGCTCGGCGGCAGAAGCACGTCGCAACCGATCGCCGAGCTGCGCCGAGCGATACTCCGCCGCCGCGCGCTGCCGCTCCCACTGGCGCTGGAACTCCGGATCGTCGAAGGCCATGCTGGGCTCCTTATCCGTGAACCCGCTACACCGACAGGTAGGCGCCGTGCGCCCGAAGC
>JAJYJR010000344.1 GCA_021789355.1 Chloroflexota bacterium
CGCTACGGGCGAGCCCGCGGCCGGTCGTGCTCGAGGTCACTGAGCACGCGCGGATCGACGAGTACGGCCCCCTGCGGGCGGCGCTCGGGCGGCTCCCATTCGGGACGCGCGTTGCGGTCGACGATGCCGGGGCCGGCTACGCCGGGCTCCAGCAAATCCTCGAGCTGCGGCCGGACTTCGTGAAGCTCGACCTGGCGCTCGTGCGCGGCATCGATCGGGACCTGGCGCGTCAGGCCCTCGTGGCCGGGATGGTGCACTTCGCGACAGCCGTCGGCTGCACCCTCATCGCCGAGGGGGTCGAGACCGAGGCCGAGGCGGCCGTGCTGCGCACCCTCGGGGTGCGGCACGGGCAGGGCTACCTGTTCGGGAAGCCGGCTCGATTCCTGGGCGCGGGGCGGGCCGGGCCGGAGCGGCAGGACGCCTCCCGTGTGGGGCCGGCTGCCGCGGCTCGGGCGGCCCGTCGAGCCGTGGGCGGGCGGGGCGCGGCGCACCCGGCGTCGATCGGCCCAGCTCGCCGATGACGTCCGGGCCGGCCTCCTTCGCTGCGTGCCACGAGTGCGGCGCGTGGGGCGGGCGCGAGCCCCGGCGCGGGCGATCCAGGGGCGGACCCCACGCACGCCACCCCAGGTTCCGGAGGCCCTCGTGACGACCGGCGCGGGCCCGGTCGCGTCAGCGACCGACGGGCCAGGACGACACGGCGGGCCGGGCTCCCGCGAGTCGCCGTGGTCCGGCGGTCGAGCTTCGGGCGCCTCCCGCAGCCCGGGACCGCCGGTGTTGGGCGCGAGGGCCGGCGGAACCGTGCTCACACGCGGGTCACGCGCCCTGGCTCGCTCGGACGATGACCCGCCGCGGCACGCCGGCACGGGCGGCTAGGCGCGGATCCGTCGGGTCGGCGCGCCCGGCTGACCACGCCGAGGGCTGAGCTCGTGCGCGGATCGCTCGTCAGCCCAGATGAAGCGACCCAGCGCGACCAGGTGCGTCGCTTCCTCGACCTGCTCATCGCCGCCTGCCTGGCCGGCGGCGCGGTGGAAGCCGCCGCGGCCCTCGTCGTCGGCAGTCCCCGGTGGTTGGCGACGGCGCTCCTGCTGGGGGCGCTCGCCGTCTGGCTCGCGGCGTTTGCCCGCCGGGTTGTCGGCCGCGCGCAGGTCGAGTCGGTCGTCCTTCGGGTGGCGGTCGTGCTCGTCGCCGCCGTCGTCGGCATCACGCTCCTCCAGCCGTTCATCGCGCTCGTGACGGCCACCGCGCTGCTGATCCCGATCGCGGCGGCACTGCCGTATCTCGAGACCCGCTCGCTCCGCCGGCTCATGCTCCTCGCCTGGGCGGCGAGCGTCGCGACGGTCGCCGCGGGCTTCCTGCCCGACGCCTCGGCCGCGCCGGCCGCGGTCATGGCGTTCGTGCGGCTGTGGGCTCTTGCCATTGTGATCGGGCTCGTCTTCTTCCTCCTCTACCAATCGAGCGAGCGGCTCAAGGCGTCGAGTCGCGAGTTCCGCCGGCTCTTCGGACTCTCCTCCGACCTCGCCGCGACGACCGACCCAGGGGTCCTGGGCGAGCTCGTCGCCCGGCACCTCGCGCAGGCGACCGGCTTCGAGGAGTGCGTCATCTACGCCCTCGCGCCGGCCACCGGCCGCCTCGCCCCGTTCGGCTCGCACCCAGCCGAACGCGCGCTCGAGACCGACCCGGCGTCGCTGTCGGAGCGGCCGGCCCTTGGGCGCGTCATCCACGACCGCGCACGCATCGTCATCGATGTCGCCGACGCGCAGGCCGACCCGGCCGAACAGGCACGCCTGCGGGCCCTCGGTCGCGAGGTCATGCTCCTCCTGCCGCTGGTCGCCCGATCGGAGCCGGTCGGGGTCGCGGAGTTGACCACCTCGGGCCACCACGCGATCGACGAGCGTCGGCTCGCGCTGGCCCGGACCCTCGCGTTCGAGGCGGCCATGGCGATCGAGAACGGGCGCCTCTACCACGCGCTGCGCCATCTGGCGCTGCATGACCCACTCACCGGCCTCGCCAACCGCAGCCTCTTCTTCGATCGGGCCGAGCACGCCCTAGCCCGCCTCGCGCGGCATGCGGGCGCGATGGTCGCGGTCCTCTTCATTGATCTCGACGACTTCAAGGCGGTGAACGACACGTTTGGCCACGCCCGGGGTGACCGGCTGCTGACGCTTGTCGGGGCGCGACTTCGCGGGGTGCTTCGGCCGGGGGACACGGTAGCCCGCCTCGGAGGCGACGAGTTCGTGCTCCTGCTCGAAGACCTTGCCTCGGACGACGAGGCGCTCGTCGTGGCGCAGCGGGCGATCGACACCCTGGCCGCCCCCTTCGACCTTGCCGGTCAGCCGGTCCGGGTGTCCGCGTCGATCGGGGTAGCACTGTGCACCGCGGACGGCGCGACCGCCGACGAGCTCGTGCGGGAGGCCGACCTCGCGATGTATGCGGCGAAGCAGGCCGGCAAGGGGCGTACGGTGCGCTTCTCCCCCGGCCTGCCCCCGTCTCTCAGGACTGGTGCGGCCCCCGAGGCGATCACCGCCCACCCCAGCGAGCCCGCCGCGCGGGCGGCGGAACGCGGGGCAGCCGATGGTGCCGGGGCAGAGCCGAGAGCATGAGTGGGCCAGACGCGTCCCCCTCGGGACCGACTCCGGCGATCAGGCACGCGCCTGCCCGCTGGCGCTCGCCCGGGGCGGTGGTGTCGGCCCGGCTGGCCTCTCCTGTGCGCTCACCCACCTCGGCATGGAGCCGGCCGGGGTGGGTGAGTCCCCTCCGGAACCCCGGCGCCGGGGCGCCAACTGGGCGGCGCCCACCAGCGCGCGGCCACCGCTGGGCACCCGGCAGGCGTGCCATCGCCGGTGGCGTCCGCGGTCCCGCCCAGGGTAGCGGCCTCGCATGCCTCAACCTCGAGGCGGGCGAAGCATCGGCCACGCGACCGTCGCTCGACGTTCCATCCTCTTCCCCGTCCCACCGTTGGCCCGATGCCCAACGCGGCGAACCGGCCGCACCCGGCCGGGGCTTCGATTCATGCGGATACCGTGGTACAAATGGCTGGCGTCGAGTGGACCTCGGTCCAGGCTCAGACGCCCCGTGGGAGTGGATAGCATCTGGCGCATGAGCATGGCAGGCGCGCTCCCTGGGGGGCCCGGCGCCAGGCCCACGTCCGTCTCGGCCGCCTCCCCCATGATCGAGCGAGTGGAGCGGCGACCGCTTCGCGCGGCCCGGATCGCCGCCATCGACGACGAGTCGGCGAACCTGCGCCTGCTCGGGCGGGCCTTCGAGCAGGCCGGGTACCACCACTTCGAGGGTTTCACGGATCCCGTTCACGCGCTCGACGTGCTCGCCTCGTCCGACCCCGACCTGGTCCTGCTCGACATCGAGATGCAGCCACTCGGCGGATTGGAGGTGTTGGGCACCCTGCGGGCCCGGGCCCTGCCGGACGCCTACCTGCCGATCCTCGTGATGACCGGCGATCAGGACCGCGCCACGCGTCGGCGCGCTCTGGACCTCGGCGCCACCGACTTCCTCACGAAGCCGTTCGATCTCGCTGAGATGCTGCTGCGCTCCCGGAACCTCATCGAGGCACGGCTGCTCCATGCGGCGCTGGCCACCCGCATCGGCACCCTCGGAAGCGAGCTCGAGGAGCACAGACAGGCCCTGGAGTCGGCGACGACGGAGCGCGCGGCCGTGGCGGCCTCGCTCGGTCGGGTCTCCGGCCTCGAGCTGCCCGAGGAGATCGGTGCCGCGCTCTGCGCGGACCTGGCCTCCGTCATCGGCGCGCGGTTCGTCACGCTGCTCGTGTTCGAGACGCACGATCGGGCGGTCGCCTTCGTGGCCCATGGCGCGCGGTCCAGCACCGACGTGGGCTACACGATCCCGGCCGATCGCTCGCGCGAGCTCTGGCAGCGGGCCTCCGTCGGTCCCTGGGTCGAGGCCGAAGTCGCGCCTCCCGAGCGCGGCCGTGACGGCGAGCGGCTCGCGGCCGCCGGCTGGCGCAGCGCCATCTACGCGCCGCTGCGCAGCGGCGAGGAGTTGCTCGGGCTCCTCTCGGTCGGCAGTGCGACCAGGCGCCCGCCCGAGGCGCTGGCGCGCGATCTCCCCTGCGTGGTCCAGTACGCGACAGTGGCCGGCGCCCTCCTCGGGCGGTCACTCGCGCTGCGGCGCCAGGCCGCGGACGCCCGGCGCTCGATCGAATCGATCATCCGGCTGCGGGCGCTCACCCCGGTCTTTCAGCCCATCGTGTCGCTCTCGGAGACCACCCTGGTCGGCCAGGAAGCCCTCACGCGCTTCACCGACGGGACGCGGCCAGACCAGCGGTTCGCCGAGGCGGCGAGCGTGGGGCTCGGCGTCGAGCTGGAAATGGCGGCCATCGAGGCGGCGCTCGGCGCCGCCGAGCGGCTGCCCGTCGACACCTGGCTGAGCCTGAACCTCTCGCCGGCCGTCGTGCTGGCGGGCGCGGGGCTGGCCGATGCGCTGCGACGCTGCCCTCGACCGCTCGTCGTCGAGCTCACCGAGCACGCGCAGGTCGAGGACTACGCGCAGCTCCGCGCGGCGCTGCGGGCGCTGGGGCCGGGCGTCCGCATTGCCGTGGATGACGCGGGAGCCGGCTACGCGAGCATGCAGCACGTGGTCGAGCTGCAGCCGGACTTCGTCAAGCTCGACATCTCGCTCGTGCGCGGCATCGACACGGATCCTGCGCGCCAGGCCCTGGTGGCCGGCATGTGCTTCTTCGCCCAGCGGGCGGGCCTTCGCCTGATCGGCGAGGGGATCGAGTCGGACGGCGAGCTCCGCACGCTGGCCGCCCTGGGGGTGCCGCTGGGACAGGGCTACCTGCTGGGTCGGCCCCGCGCGGTGCCGTCGCGTGAACCATGAGCTCCGGGCGCACCCGAACCGTCGGGTCTGGCGGCTGGCCGGGCTCTGACTCGAGCGCGCGATACGGCGCACCCTCCGCGTGAGGCAGCCGCTCCGGGCCGGAGGGGCCGCCGCTTGCCAACCAGCGTACGATCCACGCGTTCACGCCCGCTCTGCGTCCCCTGACCATGCCGCCTCACGCCTCGTCCACTGACCCGCCGCGCGAGCACCCCGCGCCCCCCCAGGGCGCGACGCTCGCCGCGCGTGCGGCGCGAGCCCTGTCGCCGCCGGCGCTGCTCGCCGCCATCGTCGAGGCGGCCGACGACGCGATCTACGCGGTGACCCTCGACGGCCGCATCACGATCTGGAACGCGGCGGCCGAGCGGCTGTACGGCTACCCCGCGGCCGAGGTCATGGGGACGTCGCTGACCCGTCTGGCGCCGCCGGATCGGCTCGATGAGAGCCGCAGCTTGCTGGCACGCCTGGCGGCGGGCGAGCGGATCGAGCGCCTCGAGACGGTGCGCCTGACCAGGGACGGGCGGCAACTGCCGGTATCGCTCACGATCGCGCCGGCCCGTGACAGGCGAGGCACGCTGGTCGGTGCCTCGGTGGTCGCGCGTGACAGCGATCCGGCCCGCCAGGCGAGGGCGCGGGAGACGGCGCGCCGCGAACTCCTCGAGCTCATGCCGGCGGTCGTCGTCGGGTTTGATGGCGCGCCGCTCATCCGGCTGTGGAACCGCGGTGCCGTCGCCCTGTTCGGATGGGCCGCCGAGGAGATGGTCGGGCAGCCCGGGCCGCCGGAGCTCCGCGCATTGCTCACCGACGAGCCAGTCCGCGCCGAGGTGCCGTTCCCTCGCCGAGATGGCTCGCGCGCCACCGTGCTGGCCACGGCGTTTCCCGTCCGAGACGCCGACGGGAAGCTCCAGGGGCACCTCGTGATGGCGGCCGACATCAGCGAGCTTCGCGCGACCCAGGCGGAGCTGGCCGAGCGCGAGGCGCTCCTCCGCCGGAGCGAGGCGACCTTCCGCCTGCTCTTCGACGCAAACCCGCTGCCCATGTGGGTGTACGACCTCGAGACTCTGCGGTTTCTCGAGGTGAACGACACCGCCGTCCGTCGCTACGGGTACTCCCACGAGGAGTTCCTCGCCCTGCGCATCACCGACATCCGCCCGCTCGAGGATGTGGCGTCGCTCCTTGCCCACACCGGCCGAGCTCGTCCGACGCTCCAGGACTCGGGCCCGTGGCGTCACCGCCTCAAGGACGGGACGCTTATCGATGTCGAGATCACGTCCCACACGCTCAGCTTCGAGGGGCGGCCGGCGGTGATGGTGGTGGCGCAGGATGTCAGCCACCGGCTCGCCGCACAGCGGGCCCTGGGCGAGAGCGAGGCCCGCTTCCGGGCCCTCTTCGAGCAATCCTCGGTGGCGACCATCATGCATCGCGCCGGGGTCATCCTCGCCGCCAACGCCGCCGTGGTGGCGCTGTTCGGGTACCACGACGCCGCCGAGGTGCTCGGCACGTCGGCGTTCGACTACCTCTCGCCGCGCTCGCGCGAGGCCGTCATCGAGCGCGCGGAGCGGCGCACCAGCGAGGACGAACCGCTCTCGTATGAGTCGATCGGCCTCCG
>JAJYJR010000345.1 GCA_021789355.1 Chloroflexota bacterium
CAGCCGCCCCCAGACCGTCGCCTGATCGAAGGCATCATCGTCGCGGCTCCAGCCTGCCTCGCTGTGGTGTTCGAGGACCACGCGGCCGGCATCGGCGGAAACCTCCAACGCTTCGCGGTACGAGTCGGCCGTCTGCTCGGTGATCGTCAGGAACGGCACGGCCACGATGACCCGCCGCTGGCCATTGCGGAGCGCGTGGCGCAAGGCGAAGGCAAGACCGGAGAGCGTCTTGCCCCCGCCCGTCGGGACTGTCAGACGAAAGATGCCAGGCGGCGCGTCGGCCGCGGCCAGACACGCGGCGTACACGGCGGCGCGGGCACGCGCCACTTCGTCGCCTCGCTCGGGCGGCGGGAAGCGGGCGTGGTGGTGCTCGAACCGGCGCCACAGCTCCGCCAGGTCGTGCGGGACGCCACGCCGATGGGAGCTGCCTGCATCGAAGTGCCGCTCGGTGTCAAGGAAGTCGGCGTCGACCAGGGCAGAGTAGAGCAAGCGGAGGAAGAGCTCCGCCCCGATGGGATCGGTCTGCACGTGGGGAGGCAGTGCCGGTCGCACGGCCGAGGCGAGCTCAGGCATGAGCGCCAGCCCCTGCCGCTCCGCTTCGAGCACCGCCGGCCGAGTCACGGCCTCCGCGAGCCACGCACGGAACTGTGCCGGCGACGCCAGGCCGCCGTGGTGGCCCTGGACCGCAAGCGCGCCGAGGTTCACGGTCCGGAGCGCGTGATCGCTGCCCGCCGCCTTGTGGTCCGGCCCGTGGCCACGCCACCCAGGCTGCTGTTCGCAGCGCGCCAGGTACGCCTGAAACTCCGGGTCGAGCTTCCCCACGTCATGCACGAGGCCCAGGTACCAGGCCGCCCCGGGGGCGCCGAGCGGCCCCGCGAAACCGCGGGCCAGGTCGGCCACGCCGCGGAGGTGCGCCACCAGGCCCTGCCGTTCCCCATTTGCGTTCCGGGTATGGGCGATCGGCTCCACGGTTTCCTCGGGCTGCGGCCGGTGCGACACGGAGCGTGGCTGTACCGGACGCATCATGCGCCAACGGTGCGGTTCGGCGACCGTCGTCTCGCCATCTGCCGTCTTCGTACCGTCCGCCAGTGACAGCTCTCATGTCACGCGAACACCACCGCGTATGAAGATCGCAGGGGCGACCACGGCGTCGCCTTCGGCGGGACCCGAGGTGTGAACGCAGATCACGCCAATCGGGGAGAGGCCATCCGTACCAAGAGGGCGGGCGGTAGTACATCCGATGCGCACCGGTGGGGAGCGCGAACCGTGGCTTGTTCGCGTTGATGAGAACCTCGACGCCGAGCTGGTGACGACTCCCGGTGCGAGCAGGAATGCCCCGAACAACAGAAGCACACCGGCGGGACGCCGTTCCGCGGGCCAGCGCAGCAGGATCGCGAGCAGCAGAGCGGCCAAGACATCGATGCCGATCCCGGAGAGAAGCGACAGCTGATAGCCACCCCGCCGCCCCGGGTTGGCGGGAGCCTGCCCAGCGACTGGCTCGTGAGCCGTCCGGGCGCATCACGCGGCCACGATCGACCGCCGTCCGTCGCTCCTCGACCTTCGCCGGGCGACCGCCGAGCCACACCGGCCCGTCGGATCCCTCGGATGCCCGTCTCAAGCGGTCAGACGGCAAGGTTCGGTGGATCCGGGCTAAGCAACACTTGCTGCCGGACCGTTGCTCGCCTATTGCACCACGAGAGTCGTCCCGGCCGAGGTGCTCGCGTCCCCGGCCGAGCAGGTGACGGTCACCGGCCACGAGCCTGGTGTGGTGCGTGAGCCGACGGTCCAGGTCCAGCTCACGGCGCCAGATCCGTCAGCCGTCTTGGGCCCGAGGCCCTGGGCGCTCGACGGTCCAGACTTGTAGACGACAGTGATCGTGCAGGCTGCCCCTGCCGCAGTCCGTGCTCGGAGGGTCGCCGAAGACCCCTGGGCGACCGGCGATATCAGGCTCGTGATCGTGACCGAGAGACTGGCCGGGGCGGTGGATTCGGTGACCGCCGTTGGGCCCGGCGCGGAACTGGGCGAAGTCGCCGCCGTCGGTGCCGTCGTCGGTGCCGGCCCCGACAATGGTGGAACCGGCTGGCCGCTCAGGGCGAACCACGTCCTGACCCAGTCTGTGACGATCTCCTGCCGGGCGACCGCGATGGGGAGCGATCCGGCGCAGACGAGGGCCTTCAGCTTGTTCTCGAGCTGATCCTTCACCCGCGCCCCGACCGAGCGCCCATCGGAGAGCGACACGAGATAGGGCTCGGGCCAGAGGTTCGCAGGATCCGACGGCGCGCCGCCGAGCTCGAGGGGGATCAGGTGGTCCTCCTCGTAGTCGGCGAGGTTCGTGTCCGCGTAGCCGTAGGCGACGATCTGCTGGCGCTTCAGGTCTGTCGTGTAGGACGAGGGCGGCCGCACGGTGGCCGTCCAGCCCGACACGCAGATCGTCGCGTCGATCGTGGCCTGGGTCACCGACGGGTTCGCCGCGCCGGGGGTCAGCTTCGGGGCGGGCTCGCCCGAAAGGGCGCCGGCTCCAGCCGCGGAGGGCGCAATGGACGGCTCTGCCGATGCCGGGGCCGTCGACGCCTCGACTGATGCCTCGATCGATGGCGCTGACCCGGTGGTCACGGAGCTCGTTGGGCTTCCGGCCGAGCCACAGCCGGCGACAGCCGCTGCCACGATCAGGGCCGCGGCGGTGATCAGCGGCCGAATCCCGCTGGGCCCCATGCCCCCCCTTCGACTTTTCATCGTCAGGCTGCCAGCCTGACCGGTCCCGCCGACCCCCACTCTGCTCCGGCGCGGCTTCCGACGCAAGCGCCGATCTGGGCGGGCACCTCGAGGGTCACTTGAGGCCTTCCGCGAGGTGTCGCCGCGGTGAATCGGGCGCAGCTTTCGCGCAAAACGGCGCTTGCCCGAAAGCTGCGGATGGCGCCGTTCGCGTGACCCGGGCAGCCCATCTTTCGGCCGAAAGGGGGGTTATCCGCAGAAGTGCAGCAGGCGTGATCCGCGGGTCGCGGGCCCTCACCCGTGTCGAGCCCGCGCAGCGCGCCAGCCAAGCACACCGATCCACACTGCTGCCGCGGCGGTTTCGCCTGCGCCAACCACTCGCGAACCCATCGGCTGCGACGGGTCCAGTGCGGTCACGAGCATGACGAGCTGGGGTGCGGCACCGACCACCGCAAGGACGAGGAGGCCAAGGGCGCGGGCGGGCTGCGACCGATCTGGCCCGCGCTCGACGTAGATCCCTCGGTCCCGTGAATAGCGCCACACCGGGTTCGCGATCTCGAGCGTGGCCAAGGCCAGCACCGCGAGCGCGGTGACGGCGACCACTCCGGCGACCGCGATGCTCATCCTGCTACTCGAATGGGCCTCATGCCGCTCCCCTCCGTGCCCGATCGCCAAGGGCGGTCCGGCGGGGGCGGGACCAGGGCGTGAGAGGCCACGCGCTGACTGCGGGCAGCGCTGAATGCGACCGCTTCGGGCGGGACGTAACCACGAGTTCGGCGTAGGGCCCCACGCTCCCCCTTCGACTTTCGATCGTCAGGCGGCCAGCCTGACCAGTCGGGCCGACTCCCACTCTGCTCCGGCGCGGCTTCCGACACAAGCTGACCGCAATCCGTGGAAAAGGCCCTCGAAGAGCTGGCCGATGATGCTCGGCTGTTCGCGCGACGCTCGCGAATGTCCGCGATCAGGACCTAGTGTTGGCTAACCGCGAGCCAGACGGGAATGTTGGCGCAGAGTCGGTGAGTCCCGCGGCCCTGAGCAACACGATGAAGCAAACGCTCAAGCCCTTCACGTCCGTCGCCGAGGTGATCTGCCAGGCGCTGGGCGAGCCCGAGACGTGCCATGTCGGAGGGTTCATCCAGAGGTCGCCGCTGCCCCACGGCGCGAAAGCGAGGATCGCGCAGGCCCCGCTATCTGCGAACCCCAACCCGAAGCGATCTTGCCGTTCTCAGGTGGGCCGAAGAGCCCGCGATCCCGAGCGGCCGGAGCGGGTCCGGCCCCCGCGACCCCGAGCGCGGCCTACGCGCCCAACCCACGTCCTGCCGGTCTCAACCGTCCTGACGGCCTCGGCCCTACCCGATCTCGCCCAGCCGTCCCATCTGATCGAGGGCACGAGCGAGTGCCACGTAGGCGGCGGCGGGCTCCGGCGCCTGACCGGGCATCCGCCCGAGAGCGGAAGCTGCCCGGGCGAGGGCCACGAGGACATCGGGGATGGCTCGCTCCGGGATCGCCGAGACGTGCGCCCCGCGGTAGTTGGAGAGGATCGCCTCGATCGCCTTGGGCAGGCGGCGGCCATCGATCTCGCCGTCCGCCAGCTGGTACGGCAGATGCCAGCTCTGGGGCCGCGTCGGGTCTCCGACGTAGGCGAAGCAGCAGGCCGGGAGGCGGTACTTGGGATGGAGGAGCTCGCCCTCCATCGCCATCGTGGTGCCAGGCTCGTGGGCGGCGGGCTGCGGCAGCAGCCCGGGACCTCCGACGAGATCCAGTCGCTCGCGATAGATGCCGTCGACGCTGAGCCACCAGAGATCGGCGTGCGGCGCTTCGGAGGCGAGCGAGACGAAGACCCGGTCACGCAGGCCCGCCTCGCTCACGTCCGCCGCGTAGAGCAGGCGCCCATCGCTGACCGCGATCGCTCCGACCTTCTGTCGTCGGGCATAGCCCGCGGCCTGGACGAGGGCGACGTCGAGCGCGTGGCGGTTCCAGGCGAGCCTGTCGGGACGCTTCACCTCGACGAGGAGGTGCTTGACGCCGAGACGCGTCAGCAGCAGATCCGCGTAGTCGACCTGGTAGTTCACGTCGGCGAGAGACCAGTCGAGCGGCCCGGTGAAGAGGTCCTCGAGGATGTTCTCGGCGACCTTCTCGGCGGCGTGGCCCAGGCGGTCCGCCTGGGCGAGGCGTTCCTGCCGTTTCGCGGCGAAGTCGGGCCAGCGACTCTCGAGGCGCTCGCTGAGCCGCCGATACGAGGCGAGGCGATCGGGGCCGACCGAGCTCATGGCGTTGGGGACCTCCTCGCGGCCCTGGTTACATTGGGCCCGCGTTCGAGGTTGAGGGCGAGGAGTCGCTCGAGGATCTCCCCGTCCGGCAGATCGGGCGGCCAGCCGCAGGCGGCGAGCACAGCCTGGTCGAGGGGACCATGGACGTCGACGAGCCACTGCGGGTGGTCGTTGTCCGCCCAGCCCTCGCCGCCGTCGAGCTTCTCGGCCCCCTTCTCGAAGGCGTACCGGCCGCCGTCCGGATCGGCCTCGTTGGGCGTCGCGACATGGAGCATCCGGCAGAGATCGATAGAGTGCTCCTGCGCCGCGGCGCGCTCCTGGCGCGTCGAGCCAGCCCATTTCGCCGCGAACTCGCCGGGCGTCACGGTCCCCTGGCACCCCCTGACAGGTGGTCAGGTTCCAGTGTACCGACCGGCCGCGGCTGGAACCGATCCCGTCTGTCCTGGCGAGCCGACGCCAGATGCCGCCGACGGGGCCGGCCAGGGCAACGGCTGGAGCTGCGGCCCTTGCGCCGCGAAAGCGAGATGTCCTTCTGGCGGGGTCGGCACCTCCGGCATGACCAGGGGCTGGACGCGGTCGGGGATGCCCGCGCACCAGGGCGCCCGTGCCCGGGCGACCGGCGGCGCGTCTCGAGCGCCGGCACCGGGACTCTCGCCACGGCGTTCCCGTTAGCGCCGTCGGAGTGGGCGCCTCCGCGACGGCTCCGGGGTCGCCGTGGTGATCCGGCTGGATCCGACGAGCCCATCGATCTCCCGCTGGAACCGGCGCCCGATCGGCGTCCGGGCCAGCCACTCGAGGTAGTCCGGGTCGCTCGCGGCGAGCTCACCCAACGAGCTGCCAGCGTAGCGGCCGAAGTCGAGGACCGTGCCCGAGGCCGAGCCCGGTGTGGCCCGCGTTCGGATGGGCGTCACGATGGCCGCCTCCGTCCGGGCACCCTCAATCACAGCGGCAGCGGCGCATTCGCGGTCGTGGCGCGCCCGGCGCGCTGCGTCGCGGAGCAGGGCCCAGGCCTCATTGAGCGCAGCCATCCGCGTTTCGGAGGCGCCGGCATCGGGATGGTGCTTGCGGGCGAGGGCGCGGTACGCTGCCTGGATCACCTCGGGCTCGGCTTCGGGCACGATCTGGAGGGTCCGGTAGGGGTCGAGCGCGTGCTTCACCGATCAGATGGCCTCAGGGCGGACGTGGGGATGTGTGGGCCCGATGATCTCAACGGGCTGCCACCACCAACCGACGGCGGCTGGTCCGGGCGAGCGAACCCGAGCCGCGCGCCCAGTCGGGGCGGGGCGGGTTTGCCACGAGATCCGCCATCACCTCGCGGTCAAGCGGTCGCGCGAGGAGATAGCCCTGACCGAGATCGCAGCCCAGCGCCCGGAGCCGCTCGAGCTGGGTTGTCGTCTCGATCCCCTCGGCCACGGTGGCCATGCCGAGGGCCCGTCCGATCTCGACCATCGCCCGGACGACCCCTGGCT